>JBBQCR010000061.1:0-12359 GCA_038318935.1 Phycisphaerales bacterium | reverse complement strand
TGTCGACCGGCATCGGTCTTGCGCGCGACCCCACGCGCGGAACACCCCGGGAGAAAACTCGGCGCAGGCGGCGACTCCGACGAGGCCCCCGCCTCAACCAATCTCAGGTCAAAGTCTCATAATCGCTGTTACGTAAAATCGCTGATGCTGTGATGCTGGCCATTGCGACCGGCAGACCACTCTCGGTTTCAGGCTCGCCCAACGCCGCTCTTGGACTGCATCTCCGCCGTCACCGAGTCACCCATCTCAAGGTTGAACGCGTCGTGCACCGCCTGCAGCGCCTTGTGGCCATGCTCCTTCGGCACGATGCAACTGATCTTGATCTCGCTCGTGGTGATGTTGTGGATCGGAATGTTCGCAGTTCCCAAGGCCGTGAACATGCGGCTGGCGACTCCGGTGTGGCTCTTCATGCCGGTACCGACCGCCGAGACCTTGGCGAGTCCGATTTCGATTGCAAGTTCTCCCGTCCCCAGCGCGTCCAGCACGTGGCTGGCGGCGATCTTCACGTCCGCGAGATCGGCGTGATCGACGGTGAACGAGATCGACGCCATGTCGCCGAACTCCGTCTGCACGATGTCGTCGACCATGATGTTGGCCTTGGAGATCCGCTCGAAGATCATCCCCTGTACGCCGATGGTGTTGGGAATGCGGCGCAGACTGACGCGCCCGAGATCGGGCTTGAGCGCCACGCCGACAACTGCGATGTCTTCCATGCCGTGATACTCCCTGACGATCGCCTCGTCGACGATCATGGTGCCGGTGTCGGGCTTCTGACTGTGGCGCACGTGAATCGGCACGCCATACTTCTCGCCGAACATCACGGCGCGGGCGTGCATGACGCCAGCGCCCAGTGCAGCGAGTTCGAGCATTTCTTCGTAGCTGATATGCGACAGCTTGGCGGCGTTCTTCACGATGCGCGGATCGGCGGTGTACACGCCGTCGACGTCGGTGAAGATGTCGCAGTAGCCGCCGTCCTTCGCGACTTCGAGCGCCGCCGCGAGTGCCACCGCCGTCGTGTCCGATCCGCCGCGACCAAGTGTTGTGATGTCTCCGCCGAAACCCAGCGGCGAGGCGCAGATCCCTTGAAAGCCACACACCACGGGCACGCGGCCCTGCGCGAATTCGTGACGCATGCGGGCCGCATCGATCGAGGTGATGCGTGACTTGCGGTGCGTGTCGGTGGTGCGGATGCCAACCTGACCGCCGGTGAGCGAAACAGCGGGCACGCCGATCCGCTGCAGTGCCATCGCCATCAGCGCCGCCGACACCTGCTCGCCGGTCGACATCAGCGAGTCCATCTCGCGACGGTCCGGTTCAGGATTGATGCTTTCTGCAAGGGTGATGAGGTCATCGGTGGTGTCCCCCATCGCCGAGACGACCACCACGACATCGTTGCCGGCGGCGCGGGTCTCGGCGATTCGTTTCGCGCAGCGAGCAATCCGCTGGGCGTCGCTGACCGAGGAACCGCCGAACTTTTGGACAATGGTGGCCATGCGAGATCGAGGGAGAAGGGAAAGAGAATAGCGAACCGCGCCACGGTGCGGAAGCGAATCGCTCGCCGCGACCGCCCGCTTATTTCCTGACGTCGATCCGTGCCCGATAGGTCTTCGCCGCTTGGGCGGCCGTCTCCCACGCTCGCATGTACACCAGATCGACGACAGCGGATCCGGGCGTGTTGCCAACGAACGTGAGGAGGTACCACGTTCGTCCGCCGATGACGACCTCTTCGGGCGCCCCTGCAGTTTCCCGCTGCGAGGACGCGAAACTGACCGGCGAATCACTCGCCAGCGGCGTGGCGAGTTGCCAGGAGTATCCAGTTCCGTCCTGCACCGGGAGTTGCAGGTTGACCATCTCCGTGACGCGGATCGATGCGGTTCCCTCACCGCGCGTGGCGTCGTCGGGCATCGTGAGCTGCACCACTGCAACGGCGAGGTCCGGTCCACTCTTGCATGCCACTGGGACAAGCGTCAGCGAAGCGATGGCGAGGGAACGGAAAAGTCGAGTCAGTCGCATGCGCGAAGTGTAACAACGGGAGTTCGCAGCGCCAGACGCGCCCGGCTCGCCTCGTCAGCTTCTCATGCTCATGTCGATGCGACTTCCCGATCGCGGTCAGCGCGATCGGCCCGCTTGCGTGCGCTCTCGTCGAGGATCTTCTTCCGCATGCGGATAAAGCTCGGCGTGACTTCCACGTACTCGTCGCTCTCGATGTACTCGAGGGCCGCCTCGAGCGTGTAGAGCCGCGCGGGTTTCAGTACGACGGTGGTGTCCTTACTCGTCTCGCGAAAGTTGGTGAGGGCCTTCATGCGAGTGATGTTGATCACCAAGTCGTTCTCGCGGTTGTGCTCGCCAACGATCTGACCCGCATACACCTGGTCGCCAGGACGGACGAACATCACGCCGCGTTCGGCGAGACCCTCGACCGCGTACGCGGTGATGCGACCGGATTCGAGTGACATCAGCACGCCGTTCTGGCGCTTCTTCAGCGCGCCGCGCCGTGGCTTGTATTCCGCGAACGTGTGGTGCATGACCGCCCCGCCGCCGGTCGCGTTGAGGAGTCGTGTTCGCAGGCCGATGAGGCCGCGTGCGGGAATCTCCGCCTCGATGTGCATGCGCTCGCCGCGAGCCTCCATCGTGGTGACTTCCGCGCCGCGCGATCCGAGCAGTTCCAGCGCCGGGCCCATCGTGGTGCTGCCGACGTCGAGTGAGAGCCGTTCGAACGGCTCGCAGATCACCCCGTCAATTTCCTTCTCGATGACCTCCGGCTTGCCGACGGTCAGTTCATAGCCTTCGCGACGCATGTTCTCCAGCAGCACGCCCAAGTGCAGCAATCCGCGGCCGGAGACATGGAACTCGTCTGCGGTCTCGCCCTGCGTGACCTTGAGTGCCACGTTTGACTGGAGCTCCTTCTCGAGACGCTCCCAAATCTGGCGACTGGTGACAAACTTGCCCTCCTGCCCGCCGAACGGACCGTCGTTCACGCGAAAGGTCATGTGCAGTGTCGGCTCATCGACCGTCACGCGCGGAAGCGCCATCGGCCGGTCGATGTCGGCGATGGTGTCGCCGATGTCGATGTCGGCGATGCCTTCGACCGCACAGAGGTCCCCCGCTTCGATGACCGGCCACTCGCGGCGACCGAGACCTTCGAAGCGATTGACCTTCTGGACGCGAGCCCGCTTCACGGAGCCGTCGGACTTGCAGACCCCCACGGACTGTCCGCTCTTGAGCGAACCGGCGAAGACCCGTCCGACAGCGATGCGGCCAACGTACTCCGACCAGACGAGACTGGTCACCAGCATCTGCAGCGGCGCGTTGACGTCGTCCTTGGGAGCCGGGACGCGATCGACGATGACCTGGAAGAGGTCGTCCACACCTCGCGACTGGTCGCTGAGATCGCGCGAGGCCCAGCCCTGTCGACCGGACGCGTAGACGATCGGAAAGTCGAGGGCTTCGTCGGGAGCCCCGAGATCGACGAGAAGATCGAACACCTCGTTCACCACCGAATCGATGCGGGCGTCGGGACGATCGCACTTGTTCACCACGACGATCGGCCGCAAGCCCAGCTCAAGCGCCTTGGAGAGAACGAACCGCGTCTGCGGCATCGGCCCTTCCGCGGCATCGACAAGGAGAAGACAGCCGTCGGCCATGCGGAGCACGCGTTCCACTTCGCCACCGAAGTCGGCGTGGCCCGGCGTGTCGATGATGTTGACGCGGTAGACCTCACCACGCCGAGGTCCTTCGCGCAGCGTGTAGGTCACGGCGCAATTCTTCGCCAGGATCGTGATGCCTCGCTCGCGCTCGAGAGGATTCGAGTCAAGGATGCAGTCCTGCCCGCCCTCGGTGAACTTGACGACGCCCGACTGCTGCAGCATCGCGTCGACCAAGGTCGTCTTGCCGTGGTCGACGTGGGCGATGATTGCTACGTTGCGGTGTCGAATGTCGTCGGAGGTGGCCATGCAGGACTCGCTGAGGAAAGCATGGCAGTGTAGCAGGAGCCAGCATATCGGCCCCTCACCCACGCATGTGCGTTCCATGAGCACGTCGCCCGTCCTCAGCGGAGGGCGAACCAGCCGATGGACATGACCGCGATGTCGACGATCGCGTGGCTCACGTAACCGGGCCAAATCGAGCCTGTACGGCGATAAAGCCACGTCCACAGCAGCCCGCCGATGAAGATGCCCGCGGTCGCCATGAGCGCCACCGGCCAGGCGAGATAGTTCAGCAGCACGATCAGGTGGTGGGCCGCGAACGACGCGGCCGAGAGCCAGATCGCCTGTCGAGGCGCGAGCGTCGCCCACCGCGTGGTGATGAACCAGCGGAAGGAATACTCCTCAAGCAGCGCGTTCACCAGCGACAGCCACGCAGCCGCGAGGAGGAAACGCTGCGGCGTGTCGAGCTTGTTGCCCGCAAGCGCAGCCCGAAAGGCTTGGATGTCGATCGCCCGGTCGCCAAGCAACCACCACGCAAGGAGGATCGCGGCGCTGATGACCAGTCCCATCGCAATGCCGATGCCGAAGCCACCGCGCCTCGCCGGGGAGAGACTCAATGGCTCGCGATCGACATAGTGCGCCCACAACCCAGGCGTCAGGTACAGGATCGCCTTGCCGATGCCGTACACCGCAAGACCCACCGGACCGGGGGCGATCCAGAACATGAAGAGCGCGCCGATGGAAGGCGCGGGCAGGACCAGAAGCAACGCGAACGCAGCGCTTCGGTGGCTGCACATCACGCCGGACGATGCAGAATGAGCATCGGATCGGATCGGATCAGAGCCCATACATCGGTTTCAGCTTGCTCTCCAGATGCCGCATCAGCGGCTCGGCCGAAAGCGGTTGACCGGTGATGACCTTGCAGAGTTCGGCGGAGGGATAGCGACGGCCTTGGCGGTGGATCTTCTCGTTGAGCCAAGCCTTGAGCGGCGCGAACTCGCCGCGTGAGAATCCCTCTTCGAGCCCTGGCATTTGGCTCTTTGCCGCCTCGAAGAACTGCGCGGAGTAGAGATTGCCCAGCGTGTAGGTTGGAAAGTAGCCCATGGCCGCCATCGACCAGTGGATGTCCTGCAGGCATCCGCGACGATCATCGGGAACCTCAAGGCCGAGATATTCCTGATAGGCCTTGTTCCAAACTTCGGGAATGCCCGCCACATCGAGTTCGCCGCTGAGAACCGATCGCTCGATTTCGAAGCGGATCATGATGTGCAGGTTGTACGTGGCCTCGTCGGCATCGACGCGGATGAAACCTGGCTCGACGACGTTGCCCGCGCCGTAGAGATCCTCGAGCGAGAATCGCTTCATGCCGTCGCCGGCGTAGCTCGGCAGTTCCTTCATGGCCCAAGCCCAGAACGACCGGCTGCGGCCGACCTGATTCTCCCACATGCGGCTTTGACTCTCGTGGATCCCCAGCGAAACCGACTGCCCCATCGGGAGCCCGATCTGATCGGCGCGGAGCCCCTGCTCGTAGATGCCGTGGCCCGTCTCGTGCATCGTCGATCCCAGACCATCGTTGAGGCAGCGTTCGCTGTAGCGACTGGTCATCCGGACGTCGTTGCAATGCGAGCCGCCGCAGAAGGGATGCGTGGAACGGTCGAGGCGACCACGCTCGTAGTCGAACCCAAAGCGTCCGCTCACCATGCGAGCGAAACGCTCCTGAGCCTCGACCGGAATCGCGAAGTCGTTGAATGCATCCGCTGGTCGCTTCTTCGCGTCGCGGATTGCGTGGACGAGTTTCGTCAGCCGCTCGCGGAGCGGTTTGAAGACCGAGGCGACTTCACTCGCCGTGCATCCGGCTTCGTAGTCGTCCGCGAGGGCATCCCACGCTTCGCCACCCTTGGCCCATCCGAAACACTCTGCCTTGCGACGAAGCAGTTCGACGATCCGCGTGAGGTGCGGGCGAAAACGCTGAAAGTCCGACGCCGCGCGGGCTTCGGCCCATTCGTGTTGACCAATCGACGATGCCTTCGCGAGTTCCTCAACGAGCGACGTGGGCAACTTGGTGAGTCGCGTGTATGCCCGGCGAATTTCGCGCACGTTGACCGCGGCGTCCGAGAGCGGGTCGGCGATGAGCGAGCGATCCCCTTCGCACGCCGAGAGCCAGTCGCCCACCCGAGGATCGGTCGCCATCTCGTGCGAGAGTCGGGCAAGCTGCGCGAGTTGCTTTGAACGCAGGTCCAATCCGCCTGCGGGCATCATCGTCTCCTGGTCCCAACCAAGGATGTTGCCGGAGCTTTCGAGGAGCGCGACATCGGCCACATGGGACACGAGTTGGTCGTATGCCTTGGAGGTGGAGACGGAATGTGATTCGGTGGCGACAGCGGTCATGCGGAGCCTCGGGAAGTATTGACGCGGAGTTCGGGGAGACTTCGGATGATACGGACGAGGGATCGCTTTGCCCGGGCAACGGGAATCGCAATGCGCAAGAACAGGGCCCGCGGAGAACCGCGGGCCCTGTGATACATGCATGTGCGGTGGCCGGGTCAGTTGGACCGTGGCCCCGATCCGAGAGCGATTACTGCTTGCCAGAAGCCGGAGTCGCCGGAGCGGCTGGAGTCACTCCGGCTGGCGTCGTCGTCGGCTCGGGAGCGACCGCTGCGCCCGAAGCGGGGACGAACTCCTTCAGGAACGCGACGACCTTGGGCTTGTCCGCGTCGATGCGATTGTTCGCATGATCAAGCGCGTTCCAGCCACGCACGTCCTTGGCCGTGACATCGGCACCGGCCTTCTTGAGCGCTTCGAGCTTGTCGATCGAGCCGCTGGCGGATGCCAACATGAAGGCGGTGTGGCCCATGTTGTTCTTGGCATTCACGTTCGCCTTCGCTCCGATGAGCGTGACGACCGCTTCCACCTTGCCGGTTCGAGCTGCTCGCATGAGAGCGGTGTCGCCCGTCATCTTGTCAGCAACATCAACCTTGGCACCAGCAGCGACGAGCGCCTTCACCGCGTCGGGTGAACCGATGCTGGACGCCCAGAGGAGGGGCGACAGACCGTTCACGTCGACGACGTTGACGTCGGCCTTCTTCTCGATGAGGAACTTCACGACCTCGGGGCTCCCGAGACCCGACGCCCAGAGCAGCGGACTCCCGCCGATCTGATCGCGTGCGTTCACGTCAGCACCACGCTCGACAAGGATCTTGACGATCTCGATGTCGCGGCCCTCGGCAGCGACGGTCAGCGGGGTCTTGCCGACACGATCCTTCGCCTCGATGTTAGCCTTGGCGTCAAGCAGGATTGGGATGAGATCCTTCTTGCCCTCCTTGACAGCCCAATGCAGTGCGGTGCGGTTGCCGCCAACGCTGTCGACGGTATTGGGATCGGTGCCGTTGGCGAGCAGAAGCTTGACCGTCGTTGCGTCTCCCGCGTGCACTGCCTGAATCAGCGGGTTGGTCGACGGCGTAGCCGGCTGCGGACGCGGCTGCGGCGCGGTCGGCGCGGTGTCGCCGATCGCTCGTTTGACGATGACCGTCAGCGTTGTGGCCTTCGGGTGATCGGTGGTGAACGCCAGCTTCGGCGACTTGCCGCTCTCGTTCCACGTCGGCCAGTCGATATGCACCTTGTGCTCGGTCTTGGCTTCGTCGCCCAGATCCTTCACAACCGGCGGATTGACGCCGACGATCTTGAACGCGGTGCCATCAACGGAGGTCAACGTGATTTCGCCATCGTTGGTGGCGTCCTTGGCCGGAGCGTCCATCATCATCGGAGCGACCTTGATGTGCTCCGCAACGTGACCCTTCAGGGTGTAGACAACCGGCGGATGACCGTCGAGTTGGAAGGTCACTTTCTTGTTCAGGTCCACCCCCTGCGTTTCCGGCGGACGGAGAGTGATCTCAGCCTCACCGAACGCGCCGGGAAGAATCGGCTCCTTGGGCCACGACGGCGTCGTGCAACCACAGCCGGGGACTGCCTTGGTGATGGTGACGGGCTGATCGCTGATGTTGAAGATCTTGATCTTCTTCGTCGACGCGATACCCGCGGTCATCTCGCCAAAGTCGAGCACTTCGGGATCGAAGCGAACGACGGGTACGGCGGCTTCGGGGGCTGCGGCACCGGGAGGAGCTGTGCGAGTTCCGTCGGGATTGATCGCGACATTCGTTCCCGGCGTCGCGGCACCGGAGGTCATCGTCGGTGACTCCGAGTTCGGTCGGGCTCGCTCACGCACCGGACGGTTCGAGATGGTGCCGCCCTCGTCGCCAGTCGAACGCTTCGGATTGGTCGGCGCCGAGGTTCCGGTAGCTGGCGGGACGGCGACGGGCGTCTGCGGACGAGTGCCTGGGGTCGCGGGCCGGGCCGCAGGAGGCGGGGTCGTCAGCGGCGTCGTCGGCGGGGGTGGCGGAGTCGCCGGCTTGTCTTGCCCGAACGCGATGCCCGGGGATGCGATCATCGCAAGTACCGCAACGGTGGCGGGTGCGATGAAGGTCCAGCCGGCGGTTCGGCTACGAATGCTGTTTCGGAGACTGTTGCTGCTGCTGGTGCTGATGTTCATGGTTCTCATTTCCTTCGTTCCGAAACGGTCGGGCTGCTCCCAAAGTACCGCTGTCGAAGACGTGTGTGCACTCTGCGTCGAGGTGAAGGGTCGCGTTCAACGATTGGCGGGGTTGGTTGAGGTGTCACCCAATCCTCGCCAGCCGAATCCGATCGATCTGGCTTGCCGTAGTGGCTCTCGGTAGTGGGTCTCGGTAGTGGGTCGCTGCCAACACAGTACCGATCTCGATCCGGCATCATTCCCGGCATCATCGCATGCGCCGGCCTGTCTCGCTCGCCGAGCCCGTAGCGGCAGCGCATGGACTGCCGCGGGGTGTCCCACCCTCATCGGCGGAACCGGGCGAGGGGTTCGAACGGGCCCCCTGACCTCGCATTGCTCTCTTTCGCGCGAAGTCGGTTGCATCAGTCGCACGACATACGCGGCTTGACCGACATGACGCTGTGACGTTATCGGAAAAGGCCGCTGGAGGTTGATGGCGTTGCCCGAATCTCCGTCGGCGATTCCGACCGTTCGCCCCGCGCCGCGTCCGACCGAGCAGCGACATTCACACCACGCGACCATCGGGTGCTCGCGATGCGATGCTACAGTGCGAACTATGTCTCTCGAGGAACTTCCGACCCACCTTCGCACGCCGCAAGTCCGCCCCCTTCAGCCGGTCCCGCTCCAAGCCCAGAATAAGGAAAATGGGCAGACGACCCTCCTGATCGGGCTGCGTGACCCTTCCATGCTGTCGAACCAGATGATGGTGGTCCCCCCGCCGGCGGTGCAGGTGATTCAGCATTTCCGGGGGGATCGCAGTCTCGAGGACATCGCGGCCCTCTTCAAGACCGAGGTCCAGCCGCTGACCGAGCTGGTCAAGAAGATGGACGAGTTCGGCCTGCTCTGGGGGCCGACCTTTGAGCGACTTGAGTTGGAGATGAAGACCCGTCTGCTCGAAGACGGGCACTTTCCGATTACCGCCTCGGGCTCGCTGGGCGAGGTCGCGGCCGCAGCACGGAAGCAACTCGATGAGTGGATCGCCCAGACCGAAGATCCCGAACTCGAAACCCCCGCAGTCGGAATCGTCGCCCCGCACTTGGACTACGCCCGCGGTTGGCCCGTCTACGCCTCGAGCTACCGCTGCTTTGAGCGGGCGGAGCGCCCCGATCGGGTGGTCGTCCTCGGAACCAACCATTTCGGTTTGGGTGACGGAGTGGTCATGAGCGAGCTCGGCTTCCGCACTCCGCTCGGGACCGTAGAGCCTGATCGTGTGGTGCTCTCGAAGCTGAAGGCGTCGCTCGGCGACCGACTCTTCGTTGATCAGCTTGATCACTTGCCGGAACACTCGATTCAGCTCCATCTCCCCTGGATCCAGCATCGCTGGGGTGACGTTCCCGTAGTCGCAGCGCTGATCCCGGATCCGCTCACGCCGATGATCGCCGACGACGGCGGGCGGGTCGGACGCGAGGAATTCGTCCAGGCTCTTGCGGCAGCTCTCAAAGACGTTGGCGGTCGAACCTATGTCGTGGCCTCGAGCGACCTCAGCCACGTCGGCCCGCAGTTCGGTGAGCCCGTCGCGGTGAACGATCAGCGCAAGATCGAGGTCGAACGCCATGATCGCGAGCTCATGGGCAAGTACATGTCAGCCGATCCCAAGCAGTTCCTCGAAGCATGCGAGTGGACCAAGAATCCGACTCGCTGGTGCAGCATCGGCAACATGATGGCCGCTTTGGAAATCGTTCGTCCGGGCGCGGTTGAATTGGTCGACTATCGCCAGGCGTGCGACGACCAGGGCATCGCCATGGTGACCAGTTGTTCGATGGCTCTCGTCCCGGAGTGAGTTCCGCGGCACCCGATCGAACGTTGGCTTGATTCGCTTCAACGCCCATGCTGGCCGTCGTTCAACGTGTACGCGAAGCGTCGGTGACCGTGGAAGACATCGCGGTCGGAGCCATCTCGTTGGGATTGTGCGTCCTTCTCGGAGTCGAACGCGGCGACGACCGAGACAAGGCGCGACTCATGTCCGCCAAGCTCGCGAAGCTCCGGATCTTCCCGGATGAGGCGGACCGGATGAACCGCTCCGTGGTGGATGTCGGCGGCGCAATTCTCCTGGTCAGCCAGTTCACGCTCGCAGGCGACTGCAGCGGTGGCAATCGACCGAGCTTCACGAACGCCGCGCCACCCGAATCTGCGGAGCCGCTCTACGAGGCGGTGGCGTCGGGACTTCGATCCGAATTCGGACTGACGGTTGCGACCGGCCGCTTCCGAACCACCATGGACGTTCGGATCGTCAACCACGGACCGGTGACGATCATCGTGCGGGTGTGACGTTTCCACGCGTCACGACGTCGGGAAGTCACTTCCGACGGCGGAGCACTGGCGAAAAAAAAAAGAGCCCGTCACAGTAAAACCGCGACAGGCTCCTCGTGGGGGGCAATGGAGACAAACCTCGTTTGATGGCTTGTCATGTCATGTCATGTCATGTCATGTCATGTCGGCTTGGAGTCATCGTCTGACTCCTTCGCCCGGGGAGCGTGACCGAGAGGTCGCTCACCACGCAGCATGATTCGCACGAACCGATGGGCCGGTTCCAAGACCAGCCAAAATTCTTGGCTCTTTCGTACGCGGATCCGACGAGGCTGCTCGGGCTCCCCGCTCGTCGGAGGGATTGAGCAGCGGCGGACGACGGGCATGCGCCGACGTCAGCGGGAATCTTCACCGGGAGAAGAAAGCTTCGCCAACACCGCCTGCAGATCTGACCACACCTGGCGGCGCGTTTCCGCGGTGTAGTTGCGAAGCAGATACGCGGGGTGGAAGGTTGGCATGACCGGAATCTCGATGTCTTCCCCACGGAAACTCGCCCAGATGCCGCGAAGTCGGGTGATGCCGAGTTCGGTCGCCAACAGAAGTTTCGTCGCTGGACCGCCAAGAGTGACCAACACGCGAGGACGGATGATGCGAATCTGGTCCACCAGATACGGTCCGCAGGCATCGACTTCCGACTGCAGCGGCGTTCGGTTCTCAGGCGGCCGACTCTTCAAGACGTTGGCGATGTACACGTCCTCGCGCCGTAGTCCCATCGCCCGCACCATCTCGTCCAGCTTCTGGCCTGCGGGCCCTACGAACGGACGACCAACACGATCCTCGGTCTCGCCCGGCGCCTCGCCGACGAACATCAACTGGGATTCTGGATCGCCCTCTCCGAATACGAGGTGGGTGTGACCCGTCGCTGTCGTGCAATGCGGACACGCACGCTCGTGCAACTCACGCAGCTTTTCGAGTGCTTCAGCGCGGTCCTGACGCGTCACCAAGTCCGCGACGTCAAATCGTTCGCGACGAGGCGGAATTCCGCCGACTGCGACCTGGACTTCCTGTGGGGATTCGCGCGGACGTTCGCGCACCTCGACGCGTTCGAACGCGATCGCAGACGGTGTCCGCTCCGCTGGTACTGCCGCCGGAAGGGACTGCGCCTCGCTCGACGTCAAGGCACGCCGCAGCAGCACCGCGGTGAGCCCCAGATGCAGATCGGTGGTAACGCACTGCCGTGCCAGCCGGGTGCGATCACGGATATCCGCGAGTGGGGTCAGATCACTGTGCGAGGTCACGCCGCGCTCCTCATTGCCGAGGCCCCAGCCGTCCCGCCGGAGCGCCACGATCGCCAGCGAAAGACGAGCCGCACCGAGTTGCCCTGCTCGGCGCCTCGGTGCGGCTTGGTGTCTTCATTGGATCCGCCGCAGGGAGATCCAGTCTTACTCAGCCGCGTCGGGTCCACGGGCAGTCCGTGATGCCGCCTTCGAAGCCTTCTTCTTCGCCTCAGTCTCGCGAACGATCTGAAACATCGATTGGGTGCGAAGCACGAGCCCGCAGTCGCTTCGCAGGTGGTAGCCCTGCAGATGGAGTTCGCTGCG
>JBBQCR010000060.1:0-12409 GCA_038318935.1 Phycisphaerales bacterium | reverse complement strand
GCTTCTCGGGCTGGGCGCTCTATCTGCTCAAGGGAAGACCGGTCTTCTCCTACAACCTCGCGGGCGTCGCCCATTACACGATCGCTGCTTCCGAAGCGATCGCGCCGGGCCAGCACACCATCGCGTACGACTTCAAGTACGACGGCGGTCTCGGCAAGGGTGGTGAAGCGACGATCACGGTCGATGGCAAGCAAGTAGCGTCGGGGCGGATCGATCGGACGCTTGCGTACCGACTGTCACTCGACGAAACGCTCGATTGCGGTGAGGACACCGGCACGCCGGTGAACGAGGACTATCAAGTACCGTTCCGATTCACCGGCGAACTGAAGAAGGCGGTGATCACGCTGGGAAAGAGCGGACTCGCCGCAGCGGAGGAGCAGCGGATTGACGAGGCGACGCGCCGCGCAGCCATTCGGGAGTGACCAAGGCAGCTCATCCTTTCCTCGTCCCGCATCCGCATTACACTTCGCCCATGAGCGAAGCGGACCGAGATCGCGAACTCGAACGGCTACGAGCCAAGCTCGCATTGCTTGAGAGCGAGGTTCGCGAGATCGCGACGATCCTGAAGCTTCGTCCGCGCGACGTGGAAGGAAGCGATGCAATTGTCGAGCATCGCGGGCCAACGCTCGTCGAGCCAACTCCGATCGCGGTCGAGTCAACGATTCCGATTGCGGCCCTGCAAGTGGCCCCGCAAGTGGTAGCCCAAGTGGTAGCCCAAGTGGTAGCAAGTTCGGCAGCGCCTCCGCTTGCACCGCCAGCAACGCGGGAGCGCGACTCGGCGGATGGACACGCCCTGCACCACGAAACCCTTTCGCGCCTGACCGCCGACCGGGCGAGCCATGGCGAGCGGACCTCACTGAATCTTGAACGATTCGTGGGTGCGAAACTCGCCGCGTGGGCCGGAGCACTGGTGGTCATCGCGGCAGTCGGCGTGTTCGTGAAGTATGCGTACGACCAAGGATGGCTTGGCGGGCTGCCAATGGTGGTGCGCCTGATCGCTGCGTACCTCTTTTCGTTGGCGCTGCTTGGGGCTGGCGCTCTGGTCGGCTCGAAAGCCGGACGACTC
This sequence comes from Phycisphaerales bacterium, assembly GCA_038318935.1. Lineage (GTDB taxonomy): Bacteria > Planctomycetota > Phycisphaerae > Phycisphaerales > SM1A02 > JAEUIT01. The sequence goes on along the minus strand of JBBQCR010000060.1, from coordinate 11,343 downwards.
GCAGCGGTCGGTCTGGTCGCCGCAGGTATCGGATCGCTGTACATCACGACGATTGCCGGCCATTTGCCGATGGGTGTCTTCTCACCGGTGGTCGCGCTCTTTGCAGCCACGGCGGTTGCACTGATCGGAGGAGCGGTCACGCTCCGCGCGGGCATGCTCTCGGTCGGTGTCGTGAGCATCGTCGGCGGTTTCATCGCGCCGTGGATCCTGGGCACGCTCGTTCGTGGAGGCATGGCCCAACCGGTGCACATGACAGTGCTCCTGGCGATCGGTCTCGCGTTGTCCGCCCGGGATCCGTCGCGATTCCGTCCTCTGCGTTTCGTGGCCCTCGGCATGCAGATCGTCGCGGCGTTCTTCTGGTTTGTGGTGATCGGCTGGAAGACGCCGCTCATCGCCATTGCCTTCGGCACGATATGGTGGGCGATGATCGTCGGTGAGTCGCTTCTGGCGGCGCTGCGCGGTCTCACTCCGCGCGGGAACGCCATCGCGCCGATGATTGCGACTGCCGTGTTTGCATCGGTGGGTGCGATGGTGCTTGGGAGTCCCGCACTGCTGGCGGATCCGTTCTCCTACGTCCCGATTGCGCTCGCCTTCCTGTCTGCGGCGATCGCGGTGCAGTTCTGCGGCGGCGTCGCTGGCTTGCGCGGTTTCGACGCGGGTGTACTCAGTTTCGGTGATGCTCACACGCCGGAGGAACACGCGATCGCCCGCAGTCTGTGGGTCTTCGGTGCCACCATGTGGGTGCAGTTCGGGGTGCTCTTGGCTGCGGGGATCGGCATCTTCCTGAATCGCGACAGTCTCGGCATCGCATGGATCGCGATCGCGGTGGGAGCGCTCGAGATCGCGCGACGATTGCCATCCTTGGGCGCCGGATTCTTCGGCGTCCTGCTTGGCACGATCGCCGCGATCATCGCGATCATCATCACCCTGCTGTATTCGTTGCGCGGGGGCTTGGCGCCTTGGGAGTTCGCCATCCCGAGCGGCGGCGCCGGTACCGCTTTCTTGGTGCTGGCGTCGGGCTACCTTGCTCATCGCTGGTACGGTCGCGTCGGAGTCACTGAGGTCCCCAATGCGATGCGAATCGTTGCTCCGTGGGCTGGACTCGGCGTCGTTCTCTCGTGGGGCGTGTTGGCGGCGATCAGTTGCGGTTGGCTGCTCGCGCTCACATTGACGCTCGCGCCGGCGCTCTGGCTTGGCTTCGCGTTTCCGACCGATCGATCGCGATGGCCGATGCGCTTTGCGATCAGTGTCGTGGTGCTGGTCGCTCTGGTGTGGTGGGGGGCGAGGCTCCTTCTCATACGAGACGCGAGCCTGCCTCCCATGGTCATCGGCGTGATGGGTGCTGCATCCGGCGTGCTGTGGCTGCTTGCGACGAGAGTCACTCCGCAAAGCCAGCAGCGACTCGTCGCCGCGGGGCTCGCACTCTTCACCGTGAGTATGGGATTCGATCAACTTGCCGACACCCGCGTCTTTCAGGATCGCGAGTTGGCGCGGATCAAGGCGAACTGGACAGCGATCATTCTGGGAATCGGTGGTCTTGTCGGATCGGCGCTGGGCCGGGCGTGGCGCTGGAACACGCTCCTTGTCGTCGCCGGTCCGCTGCTTGCCTTGGCGACGATCCTCTGGCTGAGTTACTGCACGTTGATGCCGCGACTTCTTGCGGGACCTTTTTCGGAGCCGCTGTTTCTCAATCTGACGATGGGGACGGGAGTCCTGCTGCTGGTCGCGACGTCACTCACTGCACGTTGGTTGATCGCGGCGTCGCAGGTAGGTAACGACGGTGGTCGAATGGCCATCTGGAGCGCTCTCCTTGTTGTGAGCGCGTTGCTGACACTGCTCTGGCTCGGCTCGTTTGCCATTGACGCAATTGTCGCCAAGAGCGGCGACTCCATCGACGCCACCGCGCGGCAGGCCGGGCTGAGTATCTGGTGGGGACTCTTCGCGCTGGGGCTCATCGCTGGCGGCTTCGCCAAGCGACTCCCGTCGATGCGCTACGCCGGACTCACAGGGCTCGCACTCGTCGCGATCAAGGTCATCGTCATCGATCTTGCATCCACCAACACGCTGTGGCGGGTCGGGGCGATGCTGGCTGCGGGCCTCGCGATGGTCGCGACGAGCGTGGTGTATGTGCGTGTCGGACGACTTCTTGATGCGGAAGCGGACCGCACACCGCCGAGCTGAACGGGACCGTTGCGGTATCCTCCGGTCGTGACGTTGACGACATCGCGACGCGCGAGAACGACGACGATCGCCGCGGACGCGTCACGCGAACCGCTGCGATCGTTTCTGGCGCTCCGGGGTTTGGCACCGTACGAATACCAGTCGGCCTGCTGGCAGGCGTACGCGGCCGGTCGGAGCGGACTCCTCAGCGTGCCGACGGGAGCGGGCAAGACCTATGCGGCCTTCGGCGGACCACTCGCAGAGCTGGTGCGCGAGCGACTGGACTCGACGCCGCTCGCCTCGGACGATCCATCGTCGTCGGTTCGCATCCTCTACATCACGCCGCTGCGGGCGATCAGCCGCGACATCGAGAAGGCCTTGCGCGTGCCGATCGAAACGCTCGGACTGCCCTTCACGGTCGGCAGCCGCACCGGTGACACCGGTTCAAGCGAACGGGCCCGTCAGCGGAAGCGGCTCCCCGATGTCCTCATCACCACTCCTGAGTCGCTGACGCTCCTTCTGGCAAGTGGGCGGGCCGCGGAAATCTTCGCGAACCTTCGCTGCACGATCGTCGACGAGTGGCACGAGCTGATCGCCAGTAAACGCGGCGTGCAGGTCGAACTGGGACTCGCGCGATTGCGACGATTCGCCCCCGCGATGCGCACGTGGGCGCTCTCGGCGACGCTCGCGAAACCGGACCTCGCTGCGGCGATCGTGGTCGGTCGCACCACGACGCCATGCATCGTGCAATCCGACGTCGAGAGGCCCATCGTCGTCGAGAGTCTCGTGCCGCAGGCGATCGATCGCTTTCCGTGGTCCGGGCACCTCGGGCTTTCGATGCTCGGGCCCTTGCTCGACTGGCTCGATCCCGAGATCTCGACGCTGCTCTTCACAAATACGCGCTCGCAGGCGGAGCGCTGGTACGCGGAGATCCTGCGAAAGAGGCCCGAGTGGGCTGAGCGACTGGCGCTGCACCACGGATCGATTGATCGCGAGGTGCGGGAGGAGATCGAAGCCCGCGTCAAAGACGGTCGCTCGACGCTCGTGGTCTGCACGAGTTCGCTTGATCTGGGAGTCGACTTCTCCCCCGTCGAGCGGGTCGTCCAGATCGGATCCCCGAAAGGAATCGCGCGGCTCATCCAACGCGCGGGGCGCTCAGGCCATCGACCGGGAGCGACGTGTCGGGTGCTGTGCGTTCCGACCCACGCGATGGAGTTGGTCGAGATTGCGGCGGCGCGACAGGCGATTGCGGCCAACGAGATCGAGGAACGTCCGAGCGTGCTGTGTCCGCTGGATTGTCTCGTGCAGCACCTCGTGACGGTGGCGCTGGGCGGCGGATTCCTGGCGGAAGAGCTCTTCGCGGAAGTGCGCACGACCGCGGCCTTCGCGGACCTGACGCGACCCGAATTCGACTGGTGCGTCGATCTCGTCACCCATGGCGGTGAGGCGCTCAAGGCCTATCCGCGATTCAGAAAGCTCTCGATCGATGCGGATGGACGTCACGTCGTCACCAGCAAGGGCGTCGCCCAACTGCACCGGCTGAACATCGGAACGATCGCCACCGAAGCGACGATCGCCGTGAAGTGGCTGAAGGGCGGCACCATCGGCTCGATCGAGGAGGACTTCATCGCGCGATTGCGCGAAGGCGATCGATTCCAGTTCGCGGGTCGAGCGCTGGAGTTCGTGCGACTTCGGGATCTCGCGGCGTACGTGCGGCCATCGCGCCGGCAGACGCCCTTCACGCCGCATTGGGCCGGGGCAAGGTTTCCGCTCTCGACCGCCTTGGCGAATGCCACGCGGCGCGTGTTGCACGATGCCGCGGAAGGTCGGATCGTCGAGCCCGAGATGCTCGCAGCAGCGCCGATCCTGCGGGCCCAAGCCGAGATCTCGCGACTACCGCGATTCGGCGAGATCCTCTGCGAGACGACGGTCACCAGCGAAGGACATCATCTCTTTCTCTATCCCTTCGCGGGTCGACTGGTGCACGAAGGACTCGCGGCGCTGATCGCGCTTCGCCTGGGTCGCATTGCGCCCGCGACCTTTGCACTGTCGATGAACGACTATGGAATCGAACTGCTCACCGAGCGCGACTATCCGTATGTAGGCCATCTTGATGCGGCACTTTTCTCAAGCGATCGCTTGATCGAGGACCTCCTGGCGAGTGTCAATCTCGGCGAGTTGGGTCTGCGGCAGTTCCGCGAGATTGCTCGCGTGTCGGGGTTGATCGTGCAGCGGACACTCGGGGCCGAGAGCACTCGTCGGCAGTTGCAGGCAGGGGCGTCGCTTCTCTGGCAAGTGCTGTGCGAGTTTGATGCGGCGAATCTTCTGCTGCACCAGGCTCGACGCGAAGTGATGGACCGGCAGTTTGAGGAGCGTCGACTGGCGGCCACTCTGGAGCGCATGCGAGAGCGACCGCTGGTGCATGTGGTGACGCGTGTGCCAAGCCCGCTGGCACTTCCGCTCCTGGCGGATCGTCTGGGCTCGACGCTCTCGACCGAGTCGTTGCTTGAGCGGCTCGCACCGTTTCGGGTGGGGAGTGGGCCATGAGCATGCCGGTCGCGTCGGCGGGTGTCGTGTCACTTGCGATTGCGGGCGAGACGATGGTGCTGTCGCCCTTGCGAGCCATGTGGTGGGAGCGACAGCGAACGCTGATCGTCGCCGATCTGCATCTTGGCAAGGAGGAGACGTTTCGCTCCTTCGGCGTACCGATGCCGGACACCATTCTCGACGAGACCCTGCGTCGGCTCGACGTTCTCATCGAAGCGCACGCGGCCGAGCGCATCGTTGTCGTCGGCGATCTGGTGCACGCCCGCCGCGGTCTTTCGCACGAGATCATCGAGCGCGTGCGCGGCTGGCGCGACGCCTTCAAAGGTGCCGTCGAACTGGTGATCGGGAACCACGATCGTTCCGCGCCCGTGCCGCCGGAATGGCGCGTGACGATTCGCGACGACCGTGACCCCGACGGACCGTTTCGCTATTGCCACGAGCCGCCGACGTCGGCATCGCTTCGCGGAGCTGTGGGCGCCGCGTACGTCCTCAGCGGACACCTCCATCCCACGGTGCGACTCGCCGGTCGGATCGATCGCATTGTCTTGCCGTGCTTTGCCATCGGCCCTCGTCACGCGGTTCTGCCGGCGTTCACCAGCTTTTCGCGCGGCGTCGCCATGAGTGGCGACAACGCCCGACTCTTCGCGATCGCCTCGGGCGAAGTCATCGAGGTTCAGGAAAGGTCCTGATTCCTCGATTCGGCGTCAGTGCATCGATCGCGTCGGCGTCAGATTGGTCACTGCCACAGCGGGCTGGGCCTTCGGGTTCTCGCGCTCCGTCTGCAGAACGACCATGTCGCGATAGCGGCCGTCGCGAGCCAGCAGTTCGTCGTGCGTTCCCATCTCGACGAGTGCTCCCTGTTCGAGAACGAGGATGAGACTCGCGTCGCGGATGGTGCTCAAGCGGTGGGCGATCACGAAACTGGTGCGCCCGCGCATCAGTTCGGCCATCGCCGACTGAATCGCCCGTTCACTCTCGGTGTCGAGATTGCTGGTCGCTTCGTCGAGAATCAGAATGCGAGGATTCGCCAAGACTGCTCGTGCGATTGCCAGGCGCTGTCGCTGGCCTCCCGAGAGCCGCACGCCGCGTTCGCCGATCACCGTTGCGTACCCGCGCTCGAGGGCGACGATGAAGTCGTGGGCATTCGCGACGCGGGCGGCAGCTTCGATTTCCGTTTGCGTGGCCTCGCGACGGGCGTAGGCGATGTTCTCGGCGATCGAACCGTCGAAGAGAAAGACGTCCTGTTCGACGATGCCCAAGAGACGCCGATAGCTGCCCAGATCGATGTCACGAAGATCGCGTCCGTCGAGGGTCACCCGGCCCTCGCTCGCATCGTCGAAGCGAGCGACGAGATTGCACAGCGTCGTCTTTCCGGCGCCGCTGCGACCGACCAGTGCAACGACTTGGCCAGGTTGTGCGACGAAGGAGACGTTGCTCAGGACGCCGCGCTCGCTCTTTGGATAGCGATAGCTCACACTCTCGAAGGCGATGCGGCCGCGGACATCGCTCGGTTCGAGCGTGATGGCCCCGGGCCGTGCTGGCAGTTCCTTCGATTCGCCGAGCAGATCGAGCACGCGGTCGTACGCGGCGAGGTTAGTCTGAAACTGGGTTGCGCTACTGGCGAGGACCTCGAGCGGTCCAAGTAAGAGCAGGAGATACGCCAGGAACATCACCAGATCGCCCGGCGTCAGTCGGCCATTCAGCACCTGCGTACCGCCGTACCAGAGGAGGGCGGCGCTGGCGAGCGGCACGAACAGTTCCCACGCGAGTTCGATGCCGCGGCTCCACCACCAGGTCAGCAGCTCCTGCCGAGCGAGGTAGTGCTGCGAGCGCGAGAATCGTCCGGTCTCACTCGCTTCGCGGGCGAAGCCGCGCACCACGCGCATGCCACCGAAACTCTCGGTCGCATGGGCATCGATGTCGGTGCGGGTTTGTCGCTGGTCGCGATAGAGCGGCCGGATGCGGCCGATCCAGGTTCGTTGCGTGAACCACACCATCGGCAGCAGCAGCAGCGCTCCAAGCAGGAGTCGCCAATCGGTCCACGCGAGAATCGCCAGACTGCCGAGCAGTTGGATGATCGCGCGAAACGGGTTGTAGACCATGCTAAAAAGCAGTTCGCCGATGCCGCCGGCGTCTTCACGCAGGATGCTGGCCACACCGCCGGAGCGAAGCTCGTGCACGCGATGGAGCGGCAAGCGCACCGCGTGGGCGAAGACCTTGCGACGGATGTCCGTCTGCAGGCGCTTGGTGGTCTTCGTCGCTTGCCATCGCCCCACGATCGAGAGCGACGCACGCACCAGCGAGATGAGGACCACGGTGATGCCGATGATCGCCAGCAGGCGGCCGCGGTTGTTGGCGATGTCCCAGGAATCTGGGATCAGCCGGTCGAGGCTCGCTGGCAGCGGCACCTGCACGAACACGTAGTCGATCGCCAATTTGGTCGCCGCTGGCGGCGCCAGCGAGAGCAGCGTGCCGACGGTGAGCGTGGACAGCGCAATGCCGACGGCGACGCGATGCTCGCGAAGCTCACCGAGAAAGGTACGAAAGAGGCTCCATGCGGAGCGTTGTCGTCGCGCTGGCTTGCCGTCCTTGGTCTCGGCGGCGGTGCCGCGCTGTCGCTTCGCGAGATACGCCCGGTAGCGGGCACGCGATCCTCGGCCCGTAGACGGCGCGGCCGAGGAGTTGGCGTCAGTTGTCTTAGGCATCAGATCCTTCAACGCGACTCACCGGGGCCGGGAGAGCCTTGTTCTTCGCCGACCGAGAGGTGCTCTCCGCCGACCGAGAGGTCCACCCGCTTGCGATGACGGATGTTGGCGTTGCCAAGTTGGCCGCACGCACCCATCACCGAGCGACCCTTGGTCTTTCGTCGCTTGACGAATTGTCCGTGGCCGATGGCCCGTTCGATGAACCCGTTCACTTCGTCTTCGGTGGGGGCTCGCCACGGCGATGCCCGTCGCGGGTTGTAGGGAATGACGTTGAGCGAACATCGCACTGGCTTGAGGTAGTCGCAGAGTTCGTCGCAATGTTCGGCCGCGTCGTTCACGCCGGGGATGAGCACGTACTCGACGCAGATCGCAGCGCAGGTCCGCAGCGGGAAATCGAGCATCGCCTGCCGCAGCTCGGCCATCGGATGCTTGCGATTGATGGGCATGATCTGCGAGCGGATGTCGTCGTTGGGAGCGTTGAGGGACACCGCGAGCGTGCAGCGATGAAAGCCGGGTTGGCGGACGAAATCCGCGTATCGCAGGATGCCCTCGATGCGACCAACCGTCGAGACGGAGATGTTGGAAGCGGCCATGCACGGCCCGTCGCGCTCGGTGAGCACACGCAGCGACTGCAGCACGCTGTCGAGATTGTCCATGGGTTCGCCCATCCCCATGAAGACGATGTTCTTCGGGCGTTCCTTCAACTCGTGTGTCGCGGTGAACCACTGGCTCACGATTTGCGAGGCGGTGAGGTTCTTCAGGAATCCCATCTGGGCCGTCTCGCAGAAATGGCAACCCATCGCGCAGCCGACCTGACTCGAGACGCACAGCGTGCGGGTCATCGCTCCGAAGCGATGATCGGGCTTGTGGTACATCGGGATGAGCACCGACTCGGTCTCGAGTCCGTCCTCGTGGCGCTGCACGAACTTGATCGTCTCGGTCTCGAGCTGCGACTGGACGATGGGAAAGCGGTCGATACGGATCCACGGAGCGAGTGCTTTCGCCTCGCGGAACGCGGCGCGATACGCGTCGGTTGCCCGCGGTCGCTTCATGCCGCGCTGGGCGGCGTCGGCGACGAACTGCTCGAGCGTCAGGCCGAGGATGTCGATCGTGTCCGTGGTGCTCTCGCTCATGCGGGCGACGCTTCCGGATCGACGGCAAGGTGCTTGCGAGCGGTGTTACGGATCAGCACGAGATTGCGCACATAGATGCCCAGCCCGAGGCTCTGTCCAAGGATGCCGACGATGTCCTGGCGCCAGAGGAAGTAGCACAGGAGCATGGCGCTGCCGCCCAGACTCAACCACCAGAAGATCGGTGGGACGACCGATTCCTTGCGGCGCTCGCTGATCAGCCACTGGACCACCATGCGTCCGGTGAAGACGACTTGACCGGCGAGCCCGAAGAGGACCCAGGCGATGCCGATCGCCCCCGAGACGTTGAAGAGTCGCTCAAGCGGGGCGCGGACCGTCTGGGACTGGAGCGATCTGGCGGCGAACTCGTCGGGGGTCAGTCGTTCGGGGGTGCCGTCGTTCCGAATCAGGTCGTAGCGAGGTCCGGCGTCGGTCTGCACCAGCGTTCCGGTGTCGCGGTAGCCATCCCATCGAAGGGTGACCATGACGGGGACCCCTCCGCCGCCGACCGACGCGCCAGCGCTTGCCGCCAGACAGGCTGACAGGGCAAACGCTAGAACAATCGGGAGGAAGAGCCGACTAGGCTGCATGCCCGCAGTGTACGTCAAGCGCCCTGCGGATCGCCGACGCTCAGTCCGGAAAGGCCCCCGAGGGTCTATCATCCGCGGCCTCTCAGGACCACCGACCAATGCACTTCAAGCGTTCCGACGATCATCAGCACGGCCCTCCGATCATTCCGATCACCTTTCTGCTTGAGGATCCGGAAGGGCTCACCGGCACCGATCGGACGGAGTGGACGGTCATGGGCGGCGAAGGCGAGTCGCTGCTTGAGGTAGCGATGGACAACGGGATCAACATTGAGCACGCCTGCGGCGGCGTCTGCGCCTGCTCGACCTGCCACATCTATCTCGAGCAGGGGATGGACCGCGTGTCCGAGTCCACCGAGGCCGAGGAGGATCGGGTCGAAGAGGCTCCGGGGATCCGCCGTTGCAGTCGGCTTTCGTGTCAGTGCGAATTGAAGGCTGCGAAGGACGGTGCTTCGCCGATCGTGGTCCGCGTGCCCGCGTGGAACCGCAACGCGGTGAAGGAAATTCCGCACTAACCGCTGAGACCATCGGGTCGCAAGGAACGGAACGCATGGAATCCCTGCATTGGTTGGATGTGCAGCGCATCGGCGAGGAGCTTGCCGAGCGGCACGACGACCTCGATCCGCTGACCGTCACCTTTCCCAAGCTGAAGACCTTGGTGCAGTCGCTGCCGAATTTTCGCGAGGTCGCTGGTCACCCGTGCAACGAGCGCATCCTCGAAGCTATTCAACAAGCTTGGATTGACGAAAGGGCGTAGTTCAAGTCGTCGGCGGGCGCCGCACCGGGCGTAGGATGCGACCCCTATGCCCGATCGCTACTACGCCGCTGCGTGCCAGACGAGCTTCGCCTGTCCGCGCACGCGTGCGGAGATCCACGAGCGAGTGACCCGCATGATCGCGATCGTCGAGCAGACGATCGTCGGATACGAGCCGTTCTTCGATGTGCGGCTCTTCGTATTTCCAGAGTTCGCGCATGCCGCGCCGGTCTATCTCACGACCGAAGAGCTGGACGCCCATCTGGCGATCGAGTTTCCCAACGAGCACACCGATCGCTATGTGGCGTTGGCGAAGCGGCGCGGAATCTACATTCAGACCGGGTCGTTCATCGAGCGCCGTCCCGATTACCCGGGGCGGGTCTTCAACACGACCGCCCTCATCGGGCCCGACGGGATTCTCAGCCTGTACCGAAAAGTGAATCCGTGGATTCCGTGGGAGGTGCACGCGAGCCCGCACGACCTTCTCGATTTTCCCGACGAACTCTCGCCGGTCGTCGATACCGAACTGGGAAAGCTCGGCGTGGCGATCTGCTACGACTGGCTCTTTCCCGAAGCGATCCGCCAGCTCGCCTTCAACGGATGCGAAGTGGCGCTGCGCGTCTCGGCGTACATGGACCCGTGGGGGGCGACGCCGCCGATGGATTGGTGGACGCTCTTCAATCGGGCGCGGGCGGTCGAGAACACGATGTATGTCGTCGCCGCCAACCAAGGAGCGACGATGGAGGGCTATCCGCCCTTCAGTTGGCCGGGGGGAAGCATGGTGGTCGACTACGACGGGCGCGTACTGACGCAGGCCGATCCGGGACCTGGAGAGAAGGTTGTGGTCGGGCCGATCGACCTTGCAGCGCTGCGGGCCGAGCGCGAGCGACGGTTCGGTCACGATATGCGGGCGCATCTCCGTACGGAGGCGTATCCCTACATGGGACGCTCGGTGTTTCCGCGGGCGGGTGCCGCTGCGATCACCATCGAATCGTTGCGAGCCCGCATTCAGGAAGGGCGTGAACGATCATGACCGAACGTATGCAGACACTGACGACGACCCGACGGATCCCCACGATCCCCACGATCGCCACGATCGCCGCGATCGTCGTGCTGATTCCGGTGATCGTCCTCGCGGGTTGCGGCGACGATCGCCCGACCGCATCGCCGGCGCCGGTGCATCCAGCGGTGAGCGCGGACGGTTCCGAGCGCAGCACCAAAGCCCTCAGCGACGCCCATCTGGCGACGTTCAACCGTGGGGCCGGAGTCATGGGCACGTTCGCCTTCGAGGACGCTGAACCGATCTTCGCGGCGTTGTCGCAGGAGCTCGCGACAGAGCTCGGTCCGGATCATCCGTTTACGCGGGACGCGAAGCGGAATCACGCCCTCGCGATCCTCAATCAATCCGCGGACGGGGCTCAGGAGCGGGCGATCGCGATTCTCGATGAACTCATCGCCGG
>JBBQCR010000059.1:0-12534 GCA_038318935.1 Phycisphaerales bacterium | reverse complement strand
GCAGCCCAGACGCGCCGTGGGATCGGCGCTTCGTACGGCGATGGCTCAGCGGCGTCGGAGGGCCGCGCACACTCGATCGTGACTCGGACAGCAGCCCAAGTGACCTCGAACACAAGCGGCACTGGGGCGTCGATCGTCGGTCCCAACTCAAGCAGCAGTTCGACCACTTCGGCTGCTCGGCGCAACGACTTGGGGGCCCGCGGCGAGCGCAACTGCCGTGGTCGCTCGTCGGGCAGCCTTGGCGCCCAGTCGCCGGACCACAACGGACGCCAGTTTGGCCCTCGTCCGCGCGAGGCCTCACGTACCGCTCGTTCCCGCTCCTCTTCGTCACTGCGCGAGAGACGCAGCGGCAATGCTTTCGAAAGTACCCCGGCGCCGCCGCTCTTCCTTCGGTCCATGCTTCAGCCCAGCCGATCACCTCACCAGGGCCCCCCTCGGCAACGGTTCCGTTGAGCAAGCGCGAAGGTACCGCGCGAATCGCAGGGTTCCTGAAAGTGCCGCAGAATTTCCGAGCGATCACGCACGAACCGAGGTCGTGGAGCACTGGTGGAGATCTTGGAAGGCCGGAGCGGTCCCCGCTCGTGGATCCCCCAGAGCGGTCCCCGCTCGTGGATCCCGCCTCAGCCGCTGATCTCTTTCAAGACGTCGGCATCGATCCCGAGGAACTCGCGCATCTGGGAGTCATACACCTCTTGATCGCGGTCGCGTGAAAAGTCCAGGCGCAGCTCGTTGATGACCTTTGTCCCCTGGCCGATCCAATCCTTCCACGTCTCGGCGGAGATGTTCTCGAAGATCCACTGCCCGATCGGACCGCGAAAGGGTGCCTTCTCCAACTTCGATCCAGGTCGCCCGGTACGCCGACAGACGAACGTGCCGCTCGACCGCAGTCGCTCGGCGGCCTCGTCGACTTCCTTGGCCAGCGCCGGCGGCGCGCGTCCGATGGAACGCAGGAGTTCAGCAATCGCCGTCTGCGGCATGCGATCGCCCTTGCTCGCGGCGACCACGTAGCCCTTCTCAAGAAATGCCACGGCTTTGTCGGTCCAGCCCGCATCGACCATGGCTTTGCCGCCCAACTGGTAGGCCTTGCTCATGTCGGCGTTGAGGCCGACGCAGCGTTGCATCGAGACCGCAGCCTCGGCGGCCCGGCCAGCCTGAAGATAGGCGTTACCGAGACTGAAGTGCGCCATGTCGTTGTCGGGATCGGCCGAAGCCATCTTCTCGAACTGGGCGATCCGGGCGTTGAGAGCGTCAAGCGAAGTCATGGGGTCAGCGTAGGGGCAGGGGCAGCGTTCGTCGAGCCGATCGTCGCAGGTGCGGACTTGCCCTATCCTCTGCAGCCCGATGGCCGCGCACCCAGCCACCACGACGAATCCGCTTGCGACTGAGCTTTGTGGCGTTCACCTCTCGTCGCCGATTGTTGCTGCGGCGGGAACGTGTGGCTACGTCAACGAACTCGCGGACGCGTTTGACACAGCGCGACTCGGGGCGATCACCACCAAGTCGATCACCCGCGAGTCGCGCGAGGGCAACGCTCCGTGGCGCATGTGGGGAGTCGCTGGCGGAATGCTGAACGCGATCGGGCTTGCGAATGTCGGGCTCGAGCGATTCCTCCAGGAGAAGCTGCCGGCGGCCAAGCAACTTGGTTGTCCCTTGATCGGGTCGATCGCCGGACATTCGCTCGAAGACTATCTCGCGGTTGCGCGAGCCTTCGATGACCAGCCGTTGATTCCGATCGTCGAGTTGAATGTGTCCTGTCCCAACACCGCCGATGGACTTCAGTTCGGCGAGCATCCGTCTGCCCTGCGCGAGCTGCTTCTGGCAGTGCGTCCCGCGCTTTCGCGCACGAAGATGCTCGTGAAGCTCTCGCCAAACGTTGGCGATATCGTGGCCATGGCGAAGGCCGCGATCGATGGCGGCGCCGACGGACTGACACTCATCAATACCGTGAGCGCGATGGCGATCGATGTCGAGAAACGAACCACGCTTCTTTCACGCGGGATGGGCGGCCTCAGCGGACCGGCGGTGCATCCGATCGCGGTACGTATGGTGCATCAGGTCTATCGCGCGGTAGCGCGTGACGCCAAGATTCCAATCGTCGGCCTCGGTGGCGTATCGACCTGGCACGACGCCGCGGAGTTCGTCCTCGCTGGTGCATGTTGCGTCGGGATCGGCACCGGTCTCTTTGTTGATCCGCGGACACCGCTTGACGTGACACACGGACTGCGGCAATGGGTTGCCCGGCAAGGCTGCGGAAGTATCGCTGAACTCGTTGGAGCGGTCCGTCTCTGACATTCGAACGGTCGACCCATGCTGCGCAAGGAACGAGAACGATTCGACGCCCTCTTTGAACAGGTACTCGACTCGTTGCCCGACGCGGTGCACACGATGATCGAGGAAGCGCCGATCATTCTCGAGGATCGTCCGTCCAGAAAGCTGCTGCGCGAACTCGGCATCGATCCAGAAGAGGACGACCTGTGCGGTTTGCACACGGGTGTTCCACTTACCCATCGCAGCGTGAGTGATACCGGCCGACTGCCCGACGTCATTCATCTGTTTCGCCACGGCATCGTCGATCACGCCGGGGGCTGGGACGAGGGAGAGGACGAGGAGGGTCCCTACGGCGGCGAGGATCGGATTCGTCAGGAGATCCGTATCACACTGCTGCACGAGTTGGGCCATCACTTCGGCCTGGACGAGGACGATCTGGCGCGACTCGGATTTGCATAGGCGAAGCCGCACGTCGCACGCCGCACCGCGAGCGATTCAGATACTCTGCGAGTGAGCCGCAAGGAGCAGTTCCATGACGCAGTCCCGTCCTTTCTTCGAACAGGTCCAAGCGCACTACGACCTGTCTGATGAGTTCTTCGCTCTCTTTCTCGATCCTTCGATGATGTATTCGTGCGCGTACTTCGAACGCGACGAGATGACGCTTGAAGAGGCCCAGCGAGCGAAGATCGACCTCGCGCTGGGGAAGTGCGATCTTCGCCCGGGCATGCGACTGCTTGACGTCGGTTGCGGTTGGGGGGCGACCGCGCGACGGGCGGCGGCAAACTATGGCGTCAACGTGGTCGGTCTGACCTTGAGTCGAAACCAACTCGACTACGCGGTCCGGTCGCTTGTGTCCTCGCAGCCGTCGGCGCCGCGGGTCGAATTCAGGCTGCAGGGTTGGGAGCAGTTTGACGAACCAGTCGACCGAATTGTTTCGATCGGTGCGTTCGAGCACTTCCGAAAGGAACGGTACGCGGAGTTCTTTCGCCGCTGCCGACAGTTGTTGCCGTCGGATGGTCGCATGCTGCTGCACACGATCGTGCTCACCGATTGGATGGAGCTTCAGCGCGCAGGCGTGGCGGTGACGCACGACGATGTGCTCTTCGCACGATTCATTCTCGACCGCATCTTTCCTGGAGGTCAGCTCTGCGCGCCGCCGGTGATCGTGCAGCACGCGCAGGCGGTTGGCTTCCAAGTGCTGCGCCAGCATTCGCTGCGCCTGCATTACGCCAGGACGCTCGATCTCTGGGCCGCGAACCTGCTGGCCGCCGAAAAACGGGCGATCGAGTTGACATCGCCTGAGATCTTCGAGACCTATCGCAAGTACCTCACCGGCTGCGCTCGCTACTTCCGAAGCGGGCACATCGACGTCGTGCAGTTCACGTGCGCGTGCCAGGCGTGACGGACGGCGGGGCTCGTCGCATCGCAGAAAATGTCCGAAACGAAAGACGGGCCGCCCGAGGGCGGCCCGTCGTGAGTCATGTCATGTCATGTCATTTCATGACGCGTGCCAGGTTCCTGCGATCAGCAGGGGCCCCACGCGCCGAGCAGGAGTGCCAGATCAGGCGCTCCGGTCACGCCGTCTTCGTTGAGGTCGGTGGGACCGCCAGCGATTCCCCACGCGCCGAGCAGGACAGCGAGATCCGCCGGCCCGACGATGTTGTCGCCATTGATATCTCCAACGCATGCCGGAGTGCTCGCGAAGCGGAAGTTCGCGATCGCGATGTCATCACCACCAGGATTCTCGTTGAAGACCACGCGGGCGATCGGCGCCGTCGAAACGACGCCGAAGAACGCGTCGACCACGTTGCCTGGCACGGTGAACGTCTGCCCGAGGATGCCGTTCCCGCGGCAGAACACCGTGATCGACTCACCGGGCTCGATGGTGTTGTCGCGGAGGTCGACACCGAATCCGTACACCGTGTCGCCGCCGATGAACTCGATCTGCCAATCGTCGTCCTCGAAATTGCCGATATCGCCGACCGAGAGGGCGTTCGAGAAGCCGGGTGGCGGATCGACCATTGTCTCGGTGTCGTTGAAGGTGAATCCGGCGCCGGTCTGCAGCGTGCTCAGGCGGAAATCGAAACTGAACGATGGCAGGGAGTCGAACGTGAGCACCGGTCCGACGTTCGTATTGTTGACCGGGATCGGCCCGACCTCGTTGGCGAGCCCTACGTTGAACGCGGTGGTGTTGAAGATCGCGGTGGTGTTCGCCGCGGCGCCCCATGCTGCGGGGTCGTAGTAGAAGAGCACCGTCTCTCCGGTGGCGCAGTTGTCGCAGGACAACGTGATCGTGCCGCGGCCCGATTCGTTATTCCCGCCGCCCACGCGGACGAAGTAGCACTGGTTGTTCTCCACCGGTACATTCAGCACGGTCGTCCCGTTGATGCAGAAGAAGGAGTTGTCCGCACAGCTCACGAGATCGGTGAGGTCGCAGATGAAGAACCCGACAAAGCTGCAGCCCTTGTAGACCGCGATCTTGGTGTTGAAGTCTGCCTGTCCGCACGTCGACAGTGTCAGCGTGCCAGCGCAGGTGGAGTTGTACTTGAACCAGACGTCCGGACCGGGATCGGCGAATTGGCTGCAGCCGGCCTCGGGGCTGCCTTCGGTCGCGCCGATTGTCGTGAACTCGTTGTCGCCAAGGGTCAGGACGGGCAGCGTCACCAGCGACGAGCATCCGTTGTTCGCCAGCGGCCGGTAGAGATACGCCCGACCGTTCTGCGACGGATCATTCGGGAAATCGTCCGATCCCGGGCCGCCGACAATGTAGTCCCCGCGACCATCACCATTGACGTCAGGAAGTCCCGCGACGGCGGTCCCCCACGACTGGTTGACGCCGGTGGCGTCGGGAGTGCTGAGTGTGGCCAGGAGCGTCTCGGTATCCGCCGCGAACACATACGCGCGATAGCTGAGGCCAGGCGAACCGATGATGACATCACCAAGTCCGTCGCCGTTGGCATCGGGCAGGCCGCCGACCGCATCGCCAAAGAAGTCTTCGTCGCTCAAATCGTTGGTTGGCCGAGTGAACGTGTGGGCAAGATTGCCGGTTGTTCCCGAGAAGACGTACGCTCGACCTGCATTGAAGTAGTCGGCGCCGGACCTGTCGTTGGGAACCGGGACGTCTTCGTACGGAGCGCCGACGATGACATCACCGAGGCCGTTGCCTCCGACATCGGGAATGCCCGCGACGGAGAATCCGAACTTGCCTCCTGACTCGGGATTTCCCGAGACAAGGGTGTCGACAAGATTGCCGTTGCTGCCGTTGAAGATGTACGCACGACCGTTATCGAAGGGGGAGCCGCCGGGATCCTCCGATGGCGCGCCGACGATGTAGTCGCCGCGTCCATCACCGGTCGAGTCAGGAACGCCAGCGACCGCCCAGCCGAACTCGCCGAAGTTCTCGGCGTTCGGTGAATTCTGCTGACGAATGAGATTGCCGGTATTGCCGGAGTACACGTAGACACGACCAGCATTGGAGGTGCCGCCGTTGTCCTCCTGCGGTGCGCCGATCACATAATCACCGCGCCCATCGCCACTGAGATCTTGGATACCAGCGACGGCGTATCCGAAGTCGCCGCCGACTTGGGCGTTCGGCGAGACGTGGGTGCGAATGAGATTGCCGGTCGCTCCGCTGTAGACGTACACACGACCGCCCGGTCCCGCCTCGTCCGGCGCACCAACGATGTAATCGCCACGTCCGTCGCCGTTGAGGTCGGGGACGCCGGCGACCGAGTCGCCGTAGTTGCCGCCGTTGGTGTCGTTGGGTGAACTGTGGCCGCGAATCAAGAGGCCCGTCGCCCCGGAGAAGATGTACACCCGTCCGGCGTCGGTGACGCCGCCGCCGTTTTCGTTCGGCGCGCCGACGATTACGTCCGCGAGTCCGTCGCCGTCAACGTCCGGAATGCCGGCGACCTCGGCTCCGAAGAAGCCGCCGATCTCGGGGTTTGGCGACTGAAGCGTGACCGTGTCCGCTGTTGCGATGCCCGGCATCAGCCCCATCACGCCAATCATTGGCGCGAGCATCGCTGCCACGAGCGTGCCTCGCCGAAACAACCCCGCAGCGTACGCTGTCGCGCCGCCGTCTCCGACCACATCGAGTTGCATGGATCTTCTCCCCTATGAGTAGATGCGTCCCCGCTCGTGCGGCCGATTTGGCCAAGCTGGCGGCGAGGGGCGCTGGGGAAAGTACCGCGCCGGGGTGCAATCAGCGAGGGTTCGTCGGGGACTTGCGACGATCTGTGCGCCGCGCACATGCTTGAACCGCAATCAGCGGGCGTTTTCAGAGAAAAAGCTTTCGGGCAGCGCCACGCATCGGTCTCCACGTGGTTGGCCACGGAGACCAAAGACCTCGCCACGTGGCGTGGCTGGTAGGGCGGCGGTCTTGGGGTTGTGCAGTTTCGGGTCACTCTTAGCGATCGGCTCTTGGATGGTGACGCCGAATCGCGCACACTCTGACCATGCTTCGAATCGCCTCGCTTCTGCTTGCTGTCGCTGTGGCCGCCCCAGCGTTCGCGCAATGGTCAACCGATCCGTCGGTCAATACGCCGCTCGTGATCGCTCCTGGCGACACTGTCCAACCCAAACTAGCCGCCGGCCCGGACGGTGGCACGTACCTCTCGTGGTTTGACAATCGCGTCGGCGGATACGACGTCTATCTGCAGCGATTTGATCGCGACGGCAACGCACTGTGGACACCCAACGGAATCCTGATCGCCGATCTCAGCAACTCATCGACCCAGGACTACGGCCTCTGTGCTGACGGCACCGGTGGTGTGTGCATCGCGTTTCTCGACACACGCTTCGCCGGCACGCCCGCAACCGTGACGCGCGTCGATCAGAGCGGCACGCAGCTTTGGGGCAACAACGGCAAGCAGGTTTCGATCGGCGGTTCGATCGGCAAGCCCGCGGTGTCGCTCTCGGGTGACGGCCGCGTGATGGTGGCGTGGATCCGCGACAACAACACCGAAGTGCAGCGGCTCGAACTCGATGGCACGATCGTCTGGGCGGCGCCGGTGTCGCTGGTCGCCGCGGGCGCGCAGTTGTGGCTCGCTGACATCCAAGCGAGCGACGGAACCAGTGCGATCGTCTCGATGGTTCGCCAAACCGGTTTTTCGGGCGCGAAGACACTGCGGGCGCAGAAGATTGACGCCGCGGGCACGCTGCTCTGGGGCGCGTCGCACGTCACGGTCTTCACGACGGGCTCGTTGCAGTTTGGCAACTTCCCGCGGTTCCTCTCCGACGGCTCCGGTGGCGCGGTCTTCGCCTTCTACACCACAAGCCCGCTGCAGAGTTTCGCGCAGCGCGTGAACTCCAACGGTTCGCTGGCGTGGGGGGCCAATGGCATGGCGGTCACCGCGACATCGACTGGTCGCGAGCGAACGGGTCCGGGTTTCGCGTTCGATGCCGTTTCGCAGCGGACTTTCGTCGCGTGGGAAGAGCGGGTGGCCAACACCTCCAACTACGGCGTTTCAGCGCAGGCATTCGATGCCGCGGGCGCGCGTCTGTGGGGAGCCAACGGCGCGGTGATTCAAGCGGTCGCAGCGAACTTTGGAACCCATGACGTCGAGGGCGAGGTCTTCAACGGCAACGCAACATTCACCTACACGCGCGACACAGCGTTCAACAACGGCACGCTGTTCAGCGCTCAACTTGATGCCAACGGCGTGTTCGTGTGGCCGAACTCGCCAATCACCGTGAGTTCGACCCGCAGCGGTCACAGCCGCACTGAGACGATCGTGCAGGGCGACTCGATGGTCGTTGTCTGGGAAGACAGCCGCGACGGGAATCAGAACCTGTACGGCGATGCGCTGCGCACCGACGGCACACTCGGGCCGCCGCCACCACTCACGGTCTTCGGTGATCTCAACGGCGACGGGCACGTGGACGCGGCCGATCTTGCAATCCTGCTGGGATCATGGGGACCGGCGAAGGGTTCGGCTGCCGATCTCAACAACGATGGCGTCGTTGATGCGGCGGACTTGGCTCTCCTGCTCGGCGCATGGGCGTGATGATCGTCCGCGCCCGCTCGCTTACTTCCGCAGAACTTCCTTCGTCGCGTCCGCGAGATACAGAATCCGGGTGCACGCCGTGCACTGGACCAAGGTGTTGCCGTTACTCATGAGCGTTGCGACGTGGGCGAAAGGAATCTCTATGCGGCAACTGCCGCAGGCGTACTCCTTGTGACGGCGATCGATTTCTTCGACCTCGGCCATCACTTCGCCGTCGCAATCGCTGGCGACTTTCTCAAAGATCTTGAGTTCGCGGGCAGGAAGGGCAGCGCCAGCCTTCGTCCGTTCGCGCTCGAGTTCGTCGAGGCGCGTCTTGCACTCGGACTTTCGCTCGACGAGCTGTGCGACGACCACGTCGTGGATCTTCTTTCGCTCGACGATCTGGCCGGCGAGTGTCGTGGCCTGCTGCTTGACCTGCTCGAGCCGTTCCATGTCGGCCATGGCTCGATCGTCGGCATCCTTCTTCTTCGTTTCGAGCGTCTTCAACTCGGCAAGGATTGCCTTGTACTGCTTGTCGTTCTGCGAGGTGTTCAGTTCCCCGCGGAGCTTCTCGATGCGAGCGTTGAATCCAGCGGCTTCGCCCTCGAGATTCTTGATCGTCGCCTGCATCTGCCGCGACTGGCTGGCCAGTTCCTTCTCCTGTCGCTCCAGACCGTTGAGCAGCTTCTGCTGCGCCCCCACATCTCGTTCGCCCGCATCGACCCGCGTCCGCAGCGCTCGCACTTGGCTGTCCACGCGATAGAGACTCAGCAGGTGTTCCATCAGGGTCATCGGTGGCTCCGGAGGGGCACGCAGGCCGCGGCAAGGGACGATCCCGCTGCGCGAACCGTTCAGGATTCTACCGGAACGCGACCCCAGAAGACGCTTCATCCGCGCGGCGTTGCGAACACCAGAAGCCAGTAGACCACTGGACCGGTCATCAATGGCGAGTCGAGAACGTCCAGAACGCCGCCCATGCCGGGGAGAAGCCGTCCTGAGTCCTTCAGACCGGCATCACGCTTGAAGAGGCTCTCGGCAAGATCGCCGAACTGGCCGACGAGTGCCACGAGTACGCCACCGATCGTCCCGATCCACCACGGGACATGGTCAACAGGATCGGTAAGACGGCTCGAGAGGAGCGCCAAGCCCGTTCCAACGGCCGCAGCCGTGACGACGCCGCCCATCAACCCTTCCCAGGTCTTCTTGGGCGAGAGCCACTCGATCATCTTGTGCCGGCCGATGGAAACGCCGGTGAAGTAGGCACCGATGTCGCAACTCTTGGTGGTCAGAATCGCCGCAACCAGCACCCATGCCGAATGATCGTGGCGAATCAGCAGCCAAAACGTGATCAGGACGCCGGAGTACACGGCGACCAGAAGCAATCCTCCGGTCGCAGCCATCACGCCGTTGACATTGTGTCCGCGCGAGAATCGCAGCAGCCCGGCCACCAGAAGCCCAAGTGCCAGTGTGCCCCCCAGCGCCGTCGCTGCCACCGGTGAATGCAGCAGCGGCAGCAGCGATACCGCGACGTAGGTCACCGTTGCCGAGACCATCGCGAGGGTGGTGCTTGAGGCGATGCCGACCGACTCGATCATTCTCGCCGTCTCCCGGGCCATCAGCGGCACGAGCAGGAGGGCCATCAGAAAGATCGCTATTCCCCGGGGCGCCCGCTCGCCCTGCCAACCGACCGAAGCCGCGAGATCGTGCCAGCGGCCCGTCAGCGTCCAGGTTTCCATCGCGCTCTCGAGCCAGACCACTCCGAGGATCAGGAGGATCAGGATCGGTCCAGTGATGAGTCGGTATCGAAGCACGAGAGGAGCATCATCCGTGGACGGAACCGGACACCGTCAGTACACCGGCACGCTGCGATCGATATCGGTCGACCACAGATGGAGGCCGCCGGCCAGCGAGTGCGTTTCCGGGAATCCCGCGGCCCGCAGCACGGCGGTTGCTCGAAGGCTTCGGACGCCGTGATGACAGTGGACCACGATCGTCGACGTACCAAGCTCGTCGAGGCGATCGCGGATGTCATCGATCTTCTGTTCCAGCTCGTGCAACGGGACGAACATGGATCCCTTGATGGCCGCGAGCGACCGTTCCTGCTCGGTGCGACAGTCTAAGACGAGCGGTGGCGTCGGCGCGCGAAGCCGAGCAGCCAACTCGCGTGGCGTCCACTCCCATTCGGGTCGGTACGGATAGCCATGCGGAAGGCCGCGGGTGTCGAGGCCAGGTCCACTCGATGCAGGCCCGTCGTGTCGAACTTCGTTCATCAGGAGCCAGTCGCTCCGGAAGCGGGTGCCACAGAGCCGCTTGCGGCGGCCGGCGTCGAGGCTGGTGTCGGGGTTGGCATCGGGATTGGCTCGCTGTTGCGAATCTCAGGGAGCAAGCTCGGCGGATGCTGAGGGACGCGGACCGTCGCCCAGGGCGGCGCGATGAACACGCGAATCGGCGACATCAGGAGATCGGTCGCGGCCCAGAACGGTGCGGCCGTCGCTTCCCACGCTGCCATGCCAGCATCGCCTGGACCCTCGAGCACCGTCGCGCTGGTCGGAAAATCTCCGCGCTCGCGGGCTGTGCTCTTGTCGTACTGAACGTCGCTGACGCCCCAAGGCTGCACTTCCACCTGTCGCCGGGCGATGACGATCGTGGTCTTGTCCCAGTGCTGTCGATCGGCACCGTTGGAAAGGCTCGGCGCTTCGCTGGCGGGTGGTTCGCCCGGCATCCTGCCTTCAAGGTCCGGAAGATTGCTATCGACGAGTCCGTCCGAGCGGTTGAGGTTGCCGGTGCAGCCTGCATATCCCAAGGTCATCGCCAACGAGAGGGGCAGCGAGCGGAGAAGGGCGTTCAGGGAGGTGCGCATGGGGTGAGACCAAATCTGTCGGTCGGTTCGTCAGTCGTCGGCGGCGTTGTCTCTGGACGAGAGTCCCAGCCTCTCCATCGTGGTCGCAATGGTATCGGCATCGAAGCCGCGCCGGCCCAACATGCGGGCGATCAGACCCGCAGACTTTCGAAGACTTGCGGCGTCAGCAGGGGAGTTGCGTCTCCCGCCGGTTCGCGCGGGTTTCGCGGCCCTGCCGCGGGAGCTTGCCAGAGCAGTCTTCGCCAAAGCCAAGGCGCGGGCCCGATCGTCACGCGGCGGAGCTGCCGCGCGAGCGATCCGGTCGGCGTCGCGCTCCCGGATCCCGTCGTCGACGAGCCGTGAGGCGATGGCCTCGCTCGCGTAGCCACCGTCCTCGGCCATGGTGCGTGCTCGCGCGGCGGCGTAGCGGGAATCATCGAGCCAGCCATCCGCCGCGAGTTGATCGAGGGCCGTCGCCGCCGCTGCCGGCTCGCAGTCGTACTTCTCCACCAGGATCGCCTTCAACAGACCGCGGCTCCGATCGCTGCGACTCAAGGTCTTCAACGCGACCGTTCGAGCCCGAGCGATCTCGATCGCTTCCAAGAGCTTCTTTCGCTTCGCCGCACTCAGCACGGCTCCTTCACCGATCGCCATGGTTTCGACCACCGAGCGAAGGGCGGCACCGATGCTGCGACCATCGACCATCACGTCGAGGAGACTTGGATCGCTGGGAACAGGGCGAAGGGCGGTGACGCGCGGCATGGTTGGGCGAATGATCGCGGTGAGGGTTGCGT
This sequence comes from Phycisphaerales bacterium, assembly GCA_038318935.1. Classification (GTDB taxonomy): domain Bacteria; phylum Planctomycetota; class Phycisphaerae; order Phycisphaerales; family SM1A02; genus JAEUIT01. The sequence goes on along the minus strand of JBBQCR010000059.1, from coordinate 646 downwards.
CCGCGAGATCAGTTGAGTCCATCCGAGAGCTGATCAAGGTATCCAGCGATTTCCGAAGCGGCGTGGGCGTCTCCCGAAGACTTTGCGTGCTGCAAGCCGAGACGGAGCGATGCCACCGCCTCGTCGGTGCGATCGACCGCTTCGAGGGCGCGGGCCTTGTGAAAGTAGGCGTAGCAGTAGTTCGGATCGACCTCGAGGCAGCGGTCGTACCATCGCACAGCTTCGTCGGTCTGACCTCGTTGAGCGTACTCTTGCCCCAGCCCGTAGAGGCAGAACGCGTCGCGAGGCTCCAGTTCCAACAAGCGATGCAGTTGAGCGAGTCGGTCGACGGTCGCGGACATGCGTCGAATGGTATCGGGACGCGATTCTGTCGGGGTGCAGTTTGGTATTGTCACGATTCACTCGTGAGGGCCTTCGGACTGGCGGCTGCGTTCGCGGCGACCCGTTCCCGCGACGGCTTGGTCTCACTTCCTCTGAGGACCCTGATGAACCCCCCCCTGCGAGCTTCTTGGAAGGATTGGATGAGATCCGTTCGACCGCGACCAGCCGCCTCCGCGTTTTCGATGACGCACTTGGCGTTGCGCTCGGTCTCGCTCTGGGCCTCGCTCTGGGCCACGCTCTGGACCGCGCTGGTGGCAACGCTCTT
>JBBQCR010000058.1:0-12578 GCA_038318935.1 Phycisphaerales bacterium | reverse complement strand
GTCGCTTCGGATCTGCAACGGAGCGATGTTCAGATTCCCAGCGCCGGTTGGTATGCCCTTCGAGCATACGACTGGCATGTCGCCGAGGGCGATGACAAGGCTGCAGTGATCGCTGTGACACTGTTCAGCGACCCGGCGGCTACAGCATCGACTCTTCGGAACGCGAGGAGCGCCGACGCTCGCAAGGCGCGATTCGCTGCCAGCGCCGGTTTCGCCGTCGGAGTCGTTCCTCGAACGCCAGAGCAGGAACTAGCGAGATTTGCGGACGTTCTCACGCAAGCCGGACGTGCGGAAGACGCGCGCATCGTCCGCTCCATTGCGATGTCGGAGAAGCCGCGTTGAAGCACTCACGGTCGCATGGTCATCATCGCAACGAATTGCTGCTCGGCGCACCGGTGCGGGTTCCTGGCCATGCGGCTGCGAGCCGCTCGCGCGCCAGCCGGCCGCCCGGAAAGTTCAGGAGGTGAGCGAGAATCTCCGCCCTTGCGAGCGCGAGTTGCTCCTGAGCCGCGGCGAGTGCGGTCGGCGCATCGATTTTGCCGGAGCCTTCTGCCGCTCGATCAAGTTGGGACGAGGCCGCATCGATCGCGTTCAGGCACGCCTTCGCGATCGATTCAGCATTCTCGCCCTGATGTCGGTCGCGATCACCTTGAGCATCGGTTCTGCGCATCGTGAGCGAAAGCTCGCGAGCGCTTTCAGCGACGAGATCCCGAGCGCGAACGATCAGCGGTTCGAGCGCGGTGGCGAGATTCCGCGCGTCGGCGCGCAACTGTTCCGCAACCTCGGGTGGGAGGACCGCGATCGCGGCTGATCGTTCCAATGCAGCGATTGAACCCATCGGATCGCGAGGCACCAATTGTTCGTACGCCGAGTCCTGGTAGACCAGACGCAGCGCGGTTACGGCATCGGTGGGGAGCCACTGCCCCAAATCGGCGATGGTGCCGCGATTGAGCTCGATGATCGCGTTCTCCGCGAGACCGGCGCTTCGGACGGCGTTGATGTATCGGGGTTCGGTGAGATCGTTGGAGTGCTGCGCGACGTCGAAGTACGTCTCGATCAGTCGCAAGCGAGCGTCGGACCGTTCCAATTCAGCATTTTTCCGCTGCGACATATACTCGCGCATTCGCTCGGCGATTGCCGGTCCCGCCAGTACCGGCGCTGCGAGGACCTTCGTCTTGATCGCCCGGTCGAGGACGGCGAACAACTCGGTCTGGGCTTCGGGTTGCAGCGTGTAGACGGCGGCACAGCGCCGCAACGTCCGCTCGTACCGCAATCGGTCCAGTGCCACTTCCGACACGCCTGTGAGTTGTCCGAGACGATCGAAGAACTGCTCCTCAGCTCGAGCAAAGGCCCGGTCGAGTTCCTCTCGCTGTCGAAACATGACCTGCGCTGCGGGAACGGACGCGTCACGATCGTTCACTTCGCTCTTGGCAAGCGCGATCGCCATGTCGTTGGCAAGCATGTCGGCCGCGGTGACATGCCGCTCCACCCGAGCTCGCAACTCGTCGACAAGCGCTCGGACGGCGGGATCCGCTGCGGACAACCCAAGTCGCTCGAGGACCGCGATCACATCGGAACCGGCCAGCGGCGGGGCCAGCATGATGTCGATCCGCGTTGATTGCGGCGCTGCGACCGCAGAGCCAGCGGCGCTCCCCAGCAGCAACTGCATGATCGTCAGGACGATTGCGATTCGCATCGATCCTCCTCTTGTCCGCATCATCGACCGAACGTTGGTCGGGATGCAGACGGAGCCCCCGTCAGGAAGGAAGTCGTCCAAGACGCGTCATCGCGCTCAGAAACCCTCGGCCAGTGCCGGAGTCAGTCGGCCGAAAGGCTGTCACTGGCAGTTGGGCGGCCCTTCGGGCTTTCCCCAACTCCAACAGCCTGTCCGGTGCAGCACCGGAATGTACGAACAGTTGTACCCCATGCTGTCCTGAACGCAACGCGGTGGGAACCACTCGCATTCTGCGGAGGGCTGACCTTCGGGAAAGGAGCCTTCCGACCAGCCCGATGCGCTGGGAAGCAGATGAAAGATCGCGTCATCGCGACCAGCGCGGACGATGTGGCACACCTTGTTGGGACCGCACTGCAGGGTCTCAAACGGATCCACCACGTCGCAGCAGGAACTCGTGGACTGGGGCTCCCGGATGTAGCACGTTGATGATGGTGGCGGATCTTCAATCGGATCGACCACCGACGGCGGAGGGATGCCGGGAACTGTGGTTGGCAGCCCTTGCTGCGAGATCGGCCCCATCGCGACGACTGCCATCGTCAAAGGAGCGGCGACCCAGATTGGAGAACGGAGTACCGACGCAATCGAAGATCGCGGAGTACGACGGCGGAGCGCTGCAGGTGTTCCGAGCTGAATGGGACGCATGTCGATTCCTCCAAGTCCCCCGCTCCGACGTTGTTGTAGCGACCTTTCGGTCAGCAGGTCAACGAAATACGGCGAATTTGCAGGAAGCGCGAAGATGACGCGATGACCGCCACCGGGCGATCCCGATCGTTGTCATCACATGCTTCGAGAGGACGCGGCCAACCCGATCACCAAGCCCGTCGCCAAATCGGATGGCCGCCGCGTTCAGACGCCCAACAGCAATCGTTCGGGCTTCTCGATGCAATCCTTGATGTGCACAAGGAAGCTGACTGCTTCGGACCCGTCGACGATGCGATGGTCGTAGCTGAGCGCGAGGTACATCATCGGACGCAGAACAATCTGTCCCGGGTTCTTCGGATCCTCGATCGGCCGCTTCTTGATGGCGTGCATTCCAAGGATCCCCGACTGCGGTGGATTCAGGATCGGAGTCGACATCAGACTGCCGTAGACCCCGCCGTTACTGATCGTGAATGTGCCGCCGGTCATCTCGTCGACCGTCAACTTGCCGTCCCGAGCCTTGAGAGCCAGTGCCTTGATGCCACCTTCGATGCCCGCGAACGAAAGCGTTTCGGCGTTGCGAACGACGGGGACCACCAGACCGCGATCCGTTCCCACCGCGACCGCGACATCGCAGTAGTCGTGGAACTCGATCTCGTCGCCGACGATGTACGCGTTGACCCGCGGGTACTTCTGGAGGGCACTCACCGCAGCCTTCACGAAGAAGCCCATGAAGCCGAGTCCGACGCCATGCTGCTTCTCGAAGCTGTCCTTGTGCTCCGCACGCAGTCGCATGATTTCAGTCATGTCGACCTCGTTGAAGGTCGTCAGCATCGCGGCCGTGTGCTGGGCCTCGACGAGTCGGGCGGCGATTCGCTGGCGGAGCTTGGTCATCGTCTCACGACGGACTGCGCGTGTGCCACCGCGAGGTTCCGGCATCATGTGAGGTGCCGCAGCGGCCGGTGTTGAGACTGGCGTGCTCTTGTCGCTCGCAGCGAGCACATCGGCCTTCATCACCCGGCCTGCCGGACCGCTTCCCGATACCTCGGTCAGCGTCACACCCTTCTCGGCTGCGATCTTCTTCGCCATGGAGGTGGCGCGAACGTCGGGGCTTGCTGCACTGGTGGTCATCGTTGGCTTCGCTTCCGCGCCGGTTGCCGGCTTTGCTGCAGCCGTCGCGGGCCGGACGGCTGCGGGATCGATCACTCCGACAATCGCGCCGACCTTCTGGGTGCTGCCGCCCTTGGCCCCGATCTTCAGGGCACCGGCCGCCGGCGCCAGGAGTTCGAGCGTCGCCTTGTCGCTCTCGATCTCGACGAGCAGATCGTCCTTGTCGACCCACTCGCCTTCGCGCTTCAACCACGATCCGAGCGTGACTTCGTTGATCGACTCGCCGGGGCTGGGGATCGTGACATCGATGGCCATGGGAGGAACTGAGGAGGGGAATTCGAGAGCGAAGGACAGGAGAGGAATGAATCGGGCGATCAGTTCGACTTCGGCGACTTTCCGCGAGAGGTCGACGATCCCATGGACGTGGCGCTTGATTGGCTGCTCGCGCTGTTCTTCACGGGCCCCATCGCCTCGAGCAGGATCTTCTCCTGCTGCGCGGTGTACAGCTTCATCGAACCGCACGCCGGAGTCGCACTGTCGGGACGCCCAATGTAGCTGACGTCGATTCCGCAGAGCTCCTTGAGCTGCGCTTGGCAGAAGCGATACGCACCCATGTTGCGCGGCTCTTCCTGCACCCAAAGGAATCGCTCGGCCTTCGGATACTGAGCCAGCACCTTGGCGAGCGTGGCATCTGGGAAGGGATACAACTGCTCGAGTCGGACGACCGCGGTCGTTCGGGACTCGGTCTTCTCGCGCCACGCAATCAGTTCGTGGGCGAGCTTTCCCGAGCAGAGCAGCACCTTCGTGACGTTGCGGGTGTCGGTGCCCCCGTCGCGACCGGTGATGAACATCGGATCGGGAAGCACCTGTCGGAAGTGACCGCCGGTGAATTCGCCGAACGGGCTCATGGCCGCGGGCAGGCGCAACATGCTCTTGGGGGTCATCACCACCAGCGGCTTGCGGAATCGCTGCTTGATCTGCTTGCGGAGCAGGTGGAAGAGCTGGGCCGAGGACGTCGGGTAGACGACCTGCATGTTGTCGTCAGCGCACAGTTGGAGGAATCGCTCGAGTCTCGCCGAACTGTGCTCAGGTCCCTGTCCTTCGTAGCCGTGCGGCAGGAACAGCGTGAGGCCGCTCGATCGTCGCCACTTCACTTCAGCGCTGGCCATGAACTGGTCGACGAGTACCTGCGCGCCGTTGGCGAAGTCGCCGAATTGCGCTTCCCAGATGACAAGCTGGCCCGGGTCGGTCAGCGAGTATCCGTATTCGAAGCCGACGCACGCCGACTCGGTGAGCGGCGAATTGTGGACGTGCAGTTGAGCCTGATCGGCACTGGCCAATGGTCCGAGGTGATTCAACGAGGTGTACTTGACGCCCGTCTCCTGGCAACAAGCCACCGCGTGGCGATGACTGAACGTACCGCGTTCGACGTCCTGGCCCGTGAGACGGACCGGATGTCCTTCCAGAAGCAGCGAGCCGTACGCGAGCAGTTCGCCGGTCGCCCATTCCACCGGAGCCGACTCGTCGCTTCCGGTGGCGGCGCGGGTCTGCATGAGTTTGGCGACGGTCTTGTGGGCGTGGATCGACTCGGGCACATGGCCGAGAGCCTTCGCGATGAGCTTCAGGCGATCGGGCGCAACGCCCGTCTCGACGCTCTCGTGGCTGTACTGCGATACGAAGCCCGACCAGAGCGACTGGAAAGGATTGACGCGCGGCAGAACCGGTTCCGACTTCGTTCGGCTTTGGGCTTCGTCCAGACCCTTGACGAGTTGGGCCGCGAGCTCGGTGAATCGATCAACGGTGATGAGGCCGGCTTCGATGAGCTGGTCGCGATACTTGTCGAGCGTCGGCTTCTGCTTGCGGACCATCGCGTAGAGCAACGGTTGCGTGAAGTTCGGCTCGTCGGTCTCGTTGTGGCCGTTCTTGCGATAGCAGACGAGGTCGATGAAGACATCGGTCTTGAACGCCTGCCGCCACTCCAGCGCCAACCTCGCGACCCACGCACACGCTTCGACGTCGTCGCCGTTGACGTGAAAGATCGGAACGTCGAAGCCCTTCGCGAGGTCGGTGCAGTAGTTGCCGCTCCAATCGTCCTTCGGATCAGTCGTGAAGCCGACCTGGTTGTTGATGACGACATGAATCGTCCCGCCGACGGTGTAGCCGTCGAGCTTCATCATGTTCATGCACTCCGACACGACGCCTTGCCCGGGCAGGGCCGCGTCACCGTGCAGGATGATGGGGATCACTTGATCCCGATTGGCGTCGTTCGCCAGTCGCTGCTTGGCGCGACAGCGACCGAGCACGACCGAGTAGACGAACTCCAGATGCGACGGATTGGCCGCGAGCGTGAGACGCACCGAGCCGCCTGAACTGGTCGCGTGCTGCGACGAATAGCCTTGGTGGTACTTCACGTCGCCACCGCCGGCGATGAAGTCCTCTTCCCATGCCTCGTCGAACTCGGTGAAGATCTGGGCCCACTTCTTGTTGAGAATGTTCGCAAGCACGTTGAGCCGACCGCGATGAGCCATGCCCATTGTGATCTCGCGCACGCCGTTCTGCGGCGAGAGTTCGATGATCTGATCGAGCAGCGGAATAAGCGACTCGCCGCCTTCGAGCCCGAAACGCTTCTTGCCGACGTATCGCTTCTCGAGGAAGCTCTCGAAGCCGTCGGCTTCGATCATTTGCCCAAGCAGGTGAAGCCGCGTCTCCGTCGAAAGCGCCGGACGGTTTCGCACCGTCTCCATGTGCTTTTCGAGCCAGCGTCGCCGCGTCGCATCGCCGATGTGGGCGAACTCGACACCGATACTTCGACAGTAGGTGTCCTCGAGGCAGGCGATGATGTCGCTGAGCTTGGCGGGCGCAGCCAGTGGCAACGTGCCCGGATCGAACGCCGTTTCGAGCTGCGCGTCGCTGAGACCGAATGCCTCCAATTGCAGATCGGCGGGAAACGGCCGCTCGGTTCCGAGCGGATCGATTTGCGCGGCGAAGTGTCCCCGCGCCCGGTAGGCATCGACGAGGCGATCGACCTTGCGCTGCAGATCAACTGGACCCGAGACTCCAGCGTCGCCGCGCGGCGCGGCGGAACGATCGACACCGAGTTCGAATCCGAGGAAGAACTGCTTCCACTGCGGATCGACGCTTTCGGGATCGACTTTCCATCGATTGAACTGGTCCTCGAGGAAGTCGCTGGACCAACTGTTCACCGACTGTGATGGGTGGCGTACGATCGGCGCTCCCTGCGGGGCGCGGTCGTGGGCTTGCTCGGACGACATCGACGGCTCCGTGGCGGACGCGGTGACCCGCCTTGCTCGCGGTCGAACGGACACGACCGGAAGGCGAACGGGCCAGAGTCCATCCATACTAAGGCAAATTCTGTCGCCAGCGGAAGCGTCGATTCGACGGTTTGGCGGATGTTCGGTCCAGTCCATCAGAGCAGCGCAATCGGGTCCACGTCGACGGCGACAACCTCCCCCAACGGGAGAGCGCCCGCATTCCGAATCGCGGTCAGGAAGCGGGTCAGGTCGAGAGCGGAATCCGCAAAGACCTCGATCTGCTGCCGGTAGCGGTTCGCGATTCGGGAGATCGGGCAGGGCGAGGGGCCCCGAAGCTCGATGGAACCGCTGGCGAACGGCTCGATCGTCGCCACCATCCGCTCTGCGATTTCGCGACATCGCGTCTCGCCGGCGTCACGCAGAATCAGTCGGGCCATACGGCGGACGGGCGGCAAACCGAATCGGACCCGCTCTGCCAACTCGAGGGAGGCGAATCCCTCGAAGTCGTGCTGTGCCGCCATCACGATCGGCGGGGCGTGCGGCTGAAACGTCTGAATGATCGCTCGACCTGCGGCGGCGCCTCGACCGCAGCGGCCCGAAACCTGACTTACCAACTGAAACGTCCGCTCGGCAGCCCGGAAGTCGGGCAGATGCAGCGCGGTGTCGGCGCTGATCACGCCAACCAACCGCACGTTGGGGAAGTCGAGTCCCTTGGCAATCATCTGCGTGCCGAGAAGGACCTTCACCTCGCCCGACGCGAAGCGTGTGAGGGCGTCGCGGAAATCACGCTCTCCGTGCATCGCATCGGCGTCGACGCGCAGCATCGTCCGGCCTTCGATGAGGCTCGGGAAGAGCCGATGCAACTCTTCTTCGACGCGCTGCGTGCCAAGACCGAACACCGTGATCCGCTTGCCGCAGGTCGGACATTGCTTGGGAAGCCTTACTTCGCTCTGGCAATGGTGACAACGCGTGTAGTCGCGCACGCCGATCGCCCCATCGCTGGTCTGAAATTTGTCGCGGTGGCAGATCATTCCCGCGTCGCACTGATCGCATCGCAGCACCCACGCGCAGCGCGGATCGGTGCAGGCGATGTAGTTCGCATAGCCACGGCGATTGAGGAGGATCACCGCCTGGCCGCCGGCGTGCAGCGTCGCTTCGATTCCCGCTCGAAGCGTCGGCCCGATCACGTTCACGCGTCGGTCGTTGAACTGGCGACGCTCGTGGTTGAAGTCGACGATCTCGACCTTCGGAACATTCAGACCAGGCGCTCGCTCGGGCATGCGATGCAATGTCGAGATATGACGCACGGTCGCGTTCGACCAACTCTCAAGCGACGGCGTGCCGCTTCCCAGCAGCACCGGGCATCGGGCCAGTTGCGCACGGCGAATCGCGACGTCGCGGCCGTGGTAGCGGGGGGCCTGATCGGCCTTGTACGAACTGTCGTGTTCCTCGTCGACGATGATCAACCCGAGCGCACCATCGGGAACCGGTGCGAAAATCGCGCTGCGGGCACCAAGAATAATCTCGGCACCACCCGACGCCACGACGTCCCACATGTGATGCCGCTGTGATGCGGTCAGTCCCGAGTGCAGAATCGCGACTCGATGTTCTGGAAAGCGACTCACGAGTCGCCCTGCGGTCTGTGGCGTCAGCGCGATCTCGGGGACCAGCACGATCACCTTCTTCCCGAGGCCGAGCACACGTCGAACGAGTTGGATGTAGACCTCGGTCTTGCCTGAGCCGGTGACGCCGAAGAGGAGATGTTGTGAAAAGCCTGTGGACAGCTTGCTCGCGATCGCCTCGACGATCGACCGCTGCGTGTCCGTGAGTGTCGGTGCCGGACCGGATTCGTGTCCAGCTCGCTCAAACGTCGCCTCGATCTCGGTCCGTCGTTCAAGGGTCAGCAGTCCCTTCGTGGCCAACGCCTTCACCGGGCCGCCGGTGGAAATGCCCGCTTTCAGCAGGAGTTCGCGCAGTTCGACCGGTCGCCGCGTTTCATCGAAACCGGCGATCGCTGCCAGCAGCTCGCGCTGTTTCTTCGTGATCCCAGCGACACCCGCGAGATCACCCGTTGCTCCGGCGCCGAGGTCGACATAGGTCCGCGTCACGGCCCCAATGCCCTTTCGTACCGCAGCAGGAAGGAGCGCTATCAGCGTCATTCCAATCGGACAGCAGTAGTAGCCGCTCAGCCATCGGGCGAGTTGCAGCAGTTCACCCGGCAGCCGTCGGGCGTCCTGTTTCTTGCTGAGGATCGCTTTGAGCTTCGAGCGATTGACGGCGGCGACCTCGTCGGCACTCGCCAGACGTACCACCATTCCCTCGGTGGGCTGGTTGCCGCTGCCGAGCGGAACACTCACCCGATCCCCTTCACTGATGTCGGCGCCTTCCGGCACCGCGTAGAGCAGTCCGTCGGGATAGCGATCGACGCCGCGCTCGACCGCAACGAGCGCATGCACGGTGGCCAACGGCGCCGTCGGAGTGTCTGATGGAAACAGTCCTTCCACGATCGCGAGTCTACGGTGCCGTCGCCGCGCCCCTGCGAAAAGCACTGAAATCCCCGAGCGGAATTGCTACTATCTCCGCCATGCAGCAATCGAGCGATGCGTCGCCCGCCCGTCTCGCACTCGAGAACGGGATGGTGTTCCACGGCCGGAGCTTCGGCGCCCCGGTGACCCTCACCGGCGAGGTCGTGTTCAACACGGCCATGTGTGGCTATCAGGAAGCCATCACCGATCCGAGCTACACCGGCCAGATCCTGGTGATGACCGCTCCGCAGATGGGAAACTACGGGGTAGGTGGTGAGGATGTCGAGAGTGCCGGACCTTGCGTAGCGGGGTTCGTCGTGCGTGAGCTCTCTCGGATTCGTTCGAACTACCGGTCGAATCAGTCGCTGAGCGAGTGGCTCGCGAAAGCGGGCATCCCGGCGATTGAAGGGATCGATACGCGTGCGTTGGTGCGGGTCCTCCGCACGCAAGGCGCACTTCGCGGCGTCGTCAGCGTCGATCCCAAGGCCAGCGACGCAGATCTTGTTCGGATCGCTCGTGAGAGTCCTTCAATGGCGGGTCGAAATCTCGCCGCCGAAGTCAGTCCGAGCAAGCTTCAGACGGACGGGACCTGCGGTAGTTGGACCGAAGATCTGGGTGAGTGGGCGCCGGAGAAGCTGCGTCCGGAAGGCGCCGCGCGTTTTCGCGTCGTGGCCCTCGATTGCGGGGCCAAACGCAACATCTATCGCAACTTGGTCGATCGCGGCTGCCAACTCATCATCCTGCCCTACGACGCGCCGCCGGCGACGATTCTTGCCCAGCGGCCCGACGGGCTCTTCATCTCCAACGGTCCCGGTGATCCTGCGGTGGTCGATGCCACGATCCGCACCCTGCGTGAGGTCGCGGGTGTGGTCCCGACTTTCGGCATCTGCCTCGGTCACCAGTTGCTCGCGTTGGCGATTGGCGCGAAAACCTGGAAGTTGAAGTTCGGTCATCGCGGAGCGAACCAGCCGGTGCGCAATCTGATCACGGGCCGGGTGGAGATCACGAGCCAGAATCACGGCTTCTGCGTTGACGAAGCGTCGCTAGTGGCAGCCGGCGGCGAGGCAACGCACGTGCACTTGAACGATGGAACGGTGGCTGGCTTCCGGCACACCCAGAAGCCCATCTTCAGCGTGCAGTACCACCCCGAAGCGAGTCCGGGGCCGCACGATTCGACCTATCTCTTCGACGTCTTCGTGGCCATGATGGAGTCGCGCAAAGCATTGTCAAAGCAAGAGATGTCTGCCGTCCAGGCGGCACGATCGTCAGTCAGTGACGCCGCTCGCGCGTCCATCCAAACGGCTCGCTGAGCTGTACGGTCGGTGACCACATTCAGCGTTTCAGGGACACGCACTCGACCGTCATCGCGGCGGCCAATGTTGGCGGCTCGCGATGCCCTCGCGGCGTGTGGCGAACTACCGCGATGGCTCTTCGTGCCGTTCGGTGCGCGATGGGCGAGACCATCGTTGACACAAACGCGGTCCCTACCGACTCGTCGGCGAGCGCCGCGGTGACGACTGGAAGAAACTTCCTACCCGAACCCATTACAGCAAAAGACGTTGGCATCGCCACCGGACTTGCGTACAGGCTTGCGGTCGTTCCACTCGCGAAGTAGTCTGCCCCGCCGTGTCAGCACAGGACACGCGGGACTTTGTGGCCCGCGTTGTTCACCAGTCCCCAATCAAACTGGGGAGACAACTGAAGTTTCACTGGAACTGCGCAAGCACGACTCTCGGATGACAGCCTCTCGTTTCCGCGGAAACGCAGGCTGAACAGAAGTTCAGTTCAGAACCCTTCTTGAGAACTGGCCGCGAGGCGCAGAATCGGAGTCCCGCATGAATCGGTCGTTCGAGTCCCCGACGAGTTTCATCCTTCCTCTCCGCTGCAATCACGCCGTCACGGCGTTCGTCGCGGCTACGACCCTCGGCGGACTCCCGTTCGCCCAACCGTCCCTCGTCGGAACCGGAACGACCTCAACGCTTGTGAATGCCTTCGGCTTGCAATCAGCCGTCGCACAAGTGTCTTCGACCGACGCCGACCGCATGGCCGCGCGTGGAGCGATGTCCCGCTCGGAGTGGCGCAAGGCGATCGACCTCTGGAACACGGTTCTCGCGGCGGCTCCGGGCGATTCTGAAGCCCTCACTGGCATCCAGCAAGCACAGTCGGCTCTGGACCAGGGCAGCCAGCTCAGCACCGTCGAGGCCGATCTTGGCATCCGGCAAGAGCGAGCGCGGGTGATGTTCAAGGCATCCCTCGACCGCGCCAACGACTATCTCAAAGTGGACAACTTCAAGCTCGCCGAGAGCACGCTGCTCACCGCTCAGGTCAGCTTGGACAAGGACAAGGGAATTCTGCCGCCCGGCGAATACGCCACGATGAGCGAGCAGATCCGCACGATGCAGGAGGACGTCTCGAGCAAGCGCACGAACGTCGAGCTGCAGAAGATGAAGTCGTCGCAGGCCCAAGCCAAGGCGGATCTTGAGAAGACCGTCCAGAGCGAGAAGGCCTCTCGCGAACAGGCAATCGACCAGAACCTCCGCCGCGTCCGACAGCTCCAGTTGGAGCTGAAGTACTCCGAGGCGTTGCAGGTGATCGACGAGATCCTGTTCATGGATCCGCACAACCCGGCGGCTCTGGCGCTGCGAGACATCATCTCGACCAGTCAGATGTACCGAAAGTACAACGACGTGGAGAATCGTCGTTGGCGCTCCTATGGCGAAATGTCGCAGGCAGCGGCCGACGCCATGGTTCCCCCGCGGACCAACCTCAGTGGCCCCGGCCCGCGATCGACCTCTGCGGTTATGGAATATCCCGAAGACTGGCCGCAGCTCTCGATCCGTCGCGACGGTGCCGCGGGCTACCGAATGAGCGAGCGCGATCGCCAGACGACGGCCGATCTCAACAAGCCCGTCAGCGTCAACTTCAACAACAATCAGCTCGACCAAGTCATCAACTACATGAAGTCGGTGACGAGCGTCGACTTCTTCCCGGATTGGAAGGCCCTCGAGGCCATCGCCGTCCGATCGGAAGACACGGTCACCCTCACGCTCAACGACGTTCCCGCGTCGATCGCTTTGAACCGAATTCTTGAGCAGCTCGGCGACGAGGGCGATCGTCCCCTCTATTCAGTCGAGGACGGCGTGATCGTCCTTTCGAGCGACGCTGCCCTTCGCAAGAAGGTCATCACGGTTGTCTACGACATCCGCGATCTTCTCTTCGAAGTGCCCTACTTCGATAACGCCCCGACGTTCAACCTCAGCTCCTCCATTCAGCAGGGGGCCAACAGCGGCGGTGGCG
>JBBQCR010000057.1:0-12605 GCA_038318935.1 Phycisphaerales bacterium | reverse complement strand
GCAGCCCGCGGCGACAACGCTGAACGCAGCGCCGTCGTTGTCCTGAAAGAGGTTTGCTACACCGCACGCGCCACTGCTGGTGCTCACCAGTTGAACGAGGTCCGCACCAAACTGATCACGCAGGACGTGCACGAAGTCACCGAAGCCATCGGCGGGATTGCGAAGGCGATCAAGATCGATGCCAAGATCTCCCGACTCGGGAAAGGTGAACTGCAGCACCTTCACGAGCCGGAGTCGCGTGCCCGCGTTGCTGTTCTTGAGGGCGAAATTGGCGTCGGCAAGCGACGCTTCGATCAGCAGCTCGATCGCGGCGGTGCCGCCGACGACAACTGCCGAGGAAGGGGTGTAGACGACGAGCACGTCCTGAAGCGACGGGGGGTCGCTGCATCCTCCAGCGACACCGCCAGCCGCCGGAGCGACCGGGCCGATGTTGCCGTCGACGCCGCAGGTGAAGCCCGCCTCGGCCTTGAACGTCAGTAGTTGCCGCGTCTTGTCGATCGGAGTCAGCGTGACTTCGAATCCGTCGCGTGCCCGGACAAATCCGGCGAGGAGATCATCTCGGACAGCAAAGCGAGCTTCTGATCCGACCGGTGAGCCCATCGCGGGATCACCAACGAAGCTGAAGATCTCTGCTCCGGTTGGCGAAGTGCTGCGCTCCGCAAGTTGCATGCGGATCGATCCGTTGGCAGTCGGTACTTCCAACTCGCCGCCGATGAAGAGCATGCGCAGGGTCGACGCCTGCAGGCGGGCCTCGTCGACCGGAACGTCGTCGGCGATCGCCGGCACATCGCGGATCGCAGTCGGGTCGACCGTGGTCGCCTGCGGAGGCGCGATGCCTGACGCAGCGGACGCGAGAAGCGCACAGGCGCCCAGCACTGTCCAAGTTGTCGCAGGAACGATCGATCGAACCATCGACTGAATGGACATCGAGGGCGGCGACTGTCGGGATGACTGTTGCAGAGCGAGAGGCGACACTGACCGCATGCAGGACTCCGTCGAGGCTGTACTCACGGTCGTCCGTGAGCGAGGAAAGGAGAGAGGAAGGAATTCGGCGTCAGGTCGCCTTTTCGTTGCCGCACGATCACAGCAGCCCAGCAACGTCTGCCGGAGGGTCGGCCAGAGCGTCTGCTGATGGGAGCGACGGGATCCCGACGCGTGCACCTCGCAGTGGGTTCACGCCCGGACTCCCGAATCGTTCCTCCGTGCCATCCTTCGCGTTGGGTTGAAAGGGGTTCCGCTTCAGACGGCAAGGAGCCAGGAACGGTGTGAACGGTCGACGCCAAAGCCAGCCGAGCACCGTAAGTGTCGGTTCCCTCTCAGAATACCGGTCGCTACCCGCGAGCGCCAAGCATGGTTCGGCAATTCAGGTGAGGACCGAGAAGTTTCCCGCGAACCCGTTTCGCCTCGACCGCCTGCTTCGGCGGGCACCGTCGGACGTCGCGGAGGTGCGCGTCGCGCCCATTCGCACCGAATCTTGTGGCATGGAGTTCCGGCGCATCGCACTCTTGGTGCGCCGCAGCGATGCGAGTGACGCATCTTGACCTGCCGCAGGGCGGTACGCTTCGTTCGCCCAGCGGAATTCTCCTCCCAGTGGCTGGAATCCCGAGATCTTCGGCATCCACGCGCTCCCGTGGCGTTCAGCCAGCCGGCTGAGTGTCTCCGGTGAGCGACCCCGGTGCGCAGCCCTCGCCTCCTGTTCCCACCCCTCAACTCCGACTCGCGTATGCCTCACACTCGCAGGATTCCTCCTCTCAACCGATCGTCGTCGCCGGCGGCCGCTCGTAGCTCGTCCTTCGAAGCGTCCGCCCGCGTGGTCATCGGCGAGGTTCGCGCGAGCCTTGCCGCTTTGCTGGAGTCGGTCGGCGCCGACGCGACCCGGCCGCAGACGGTGTCTCGGCAGTTCGGGCTGAACAAGAATCTCACGTGGAAGGTCTCCAAGGTGCTTGGTGAGGAGTCACCGCAGGTCGCGGTGACCCATCTTCCGGGTCGTCCCGGGATGGAGATCCTGTTGCAGACCTTTCAGCAGGCTGGTGCCCCCGCCGAACGATTGACGAGCCTGCGCTCCGCCATCGCGGCGCTCGATCAGTTGGTTCGGACCCATGCGGGGAACCGCGAGACGTTGGCGGTCATGCTCGGTTCGTTCAGCGAGAGAACCGAACCGCTGCTGATGCAGAAGGAAGAGGCCAGTCGCAAGCTCTGCTATCAGGGAAACAGCGCGATCTGGGGAGCCCTCGCGCGAGTGCAGCTCAGTTCGCACTTCGTCGTTCCGTCGGTTGATCCTGGTCGTCTCGATGTCGCGGTCGTCAGCGGACTGATTGACTTTCGTCGGCTGCGTTCCGACGTCGCCTGGCCGATCGCGACCATGCGTGTCGGACACGACGACGGCAAGGGACCCTCGCCTCTCGCGTCGCGTCCGCTCGATCCGGAGGTCGCGGCTGGCGAGCCACCGATCCTGCGAGAGTTCTGCTCGCAGCCGATCATTCCGCTCCGCGCCGAGGATGGACCGGCAGCGCACACCCGTCGATTCGAGATCTCCGAAGGTCCCGTCGGCAACACCGCTGCGACAACCTGCATCCTCGGACGTATCAGTCCGTCGCTGGTCAGCGCATGGCGGACCGAGGAAGACCGGTTCGGCGAGCACTTCACGTCACTCATCACTCCGGTCGAGACGCTGGTCTTCGACGTCTTTGTGCACGCATCGCTTCCACTAGGTACACCACCGGCGAGCGAGGCTCCGACGATTTCCGTGTATAGCCAATTGCCCGGTGTCCCGGCGTATCCACAGGGGCCGCGGGACCGTGGGCTGCTGCCGATCAGCGAAGAGATTGCTTCGATCGCTTCGCTTGCCCAACGGCAGATTTCAGACCTTCCGGACTACGAACGAATCGTCGAACGTGTCTGCCGCGTTGCGGGCTGTTCGATCGACGATTTCCGCGGATATCGCTTCCGTCTCCGCTATCCGCCCATGCCCGCCCTCGCGGTGGTGCGCTATCCGCTGCCAGAACGGTCACGCTGATAGTGGTCATGCAGATAGTGGTCACGCAGATTGGGGTCGCGCGGATCAGGTCGCGCCGAACGACCCACGCTGCGCGGTGACGTCGCCGAAGCGTCGTTCGCGACTTGCGAAGTCGCGGATCGCCGCGTGCAGTTCGGCTGGGCCGAAGTCCGGCCAGAGGACGTCGGCGACATGCAACTCGGCGTAGCTGATCTGCCAGAGCAGATAGTTCGACACGCGGCGTTCGCCTGCGGTGCGAATCAGGAGATCGGGATCAGGTAAGCCAGCGGTGTAAAGATGCTGCGTGATCGTGGCCTCGTTGATCGCCTCGGGCGCTAACTCGCCCCGGGCGACTTTCTCGGCGATCGTGCGCACGGCATCGGTGATCTCGGTGCGCGAGCCGTAGTTGAGCGCCAAGCAGAGCGTGAGGCCGCGGCAGTGTGCTGTCGCCCGTTCGGCATCGTCGAGCGCTTCCAAAACCACCGCGGGCATCCCTTCGCGGCGACCGATGCGGCGGAAGCGAATGTCCTTCTCGACCATGCGCGCCTGCTCGGCGCGGATGTACTCGCGGCACAGATCCATCAGCGCGCTGACCTCGTCCGCAGGACGCTTCCAGTTCTCGCTGGAGAACGAGTAGAGCGTGAGGGCCTCGACTCCGAGGTTGGACGCCTCTTCGACAATGGTCTGCACAGTCTTGGCGCCGGCGCGATGTCCGAACGCTCGCGGCAATCCCTTGCGCTGGGCCCAGCGACCGTTGCCATCCATGATGACTGCGATGTGCCGCGGCATGCGCTCGCGAGAGAGTCCCGTGGGAAGCGGGGCGGCGGCAGGCTCGGAGGTGGACGCGATGACGGACAAGGCTGGATCCAGAACCCACGGGGAGTAGCGTCGATGACGCACGGTCAACGGCTGGCGGGACGGAGATCGGCAGAATAGGGCACCGTCGTCACACCCCGACCAGTTCGCGGGATGCCAACGTCTGATTTCGCTCCGGACCGATGCTCACGATTTCGATGGGCACGCCCACAAACGCCTCGATACGCTCGAGGTAGCGTCTCGCGTTCGCCGGAAGTGAGGCTCGATCCTCGATCTCTCGCAATTCTTCGGTCCACCCCGGCATCGACTCGTAGACCGGTTGGACGTGACCGAGGCGATCGGCGTCGGGCAGGAAGCGGTCGGTGATCGTTCCGTCCGCGAGCCGATAGCCGATGCACAGCTTCAACTCCGGAAAGCCGCTCAGGACGTCAAACAGCGTGCAGGCGATCGAGGTCGCGCCACAGACCATGGCTGCGTATCGGACCGCGACGAGATCCAGCCAGCCGCACCGACGCGGTCGACCGGTGGTGGTCCCATACTCACGGCCACGCTCGCGGATTCGGTTGCCGATCTCGTTGATCTGCTCGGTCGGGAAGGGTCCAGCTCCGACTCGGGTTGAATACGCCTTCATGATGCCGTGGACGATGTCGATGCGACTGCCCGGAATGCCCGTGCCGGACGGAATGCCGAGCGTCGAACAGTTGGAGCTCGTGACGTACGGATAGGTCCCGTGATCGATGTCCAGAAGGCATGCATTGGCTCCTTCGAAAAGGAGCGACTTGCCCTGGGCCAGGCGATCGTGCAGAAGATAGACGGTGTCGGTGACGTGCGGCCGGATGCGTTCACCAACGGCCGCGTATCGCTCGGCCAACTCGTCGGCGCGGAGCGGCCGGGTGCGAACACCCAGCGCTTCCAACTCCGCGGTGCGCAGACCGCACACCACATCGAGCTTGCGCCGAAGGATCGTCGGGTCGAGCAGATCGCCGATTCGGATTGCCGTGGAACGCGACACCTTGTCGGCGTAGGCGGGCCCGATGCCGCGACGCGTGGTGCCGATTGAGAGGCCGCCGTTGTCCTTGCCGGACTTCGTCGAGAGAAACTCTTCGAGGGCTGCGTCCTGCTCCTTGTGATAGGGCATGACGACATGGGCGCGATCGCTGACCTTGAGATTCTCCGCGACGGCGATGCCTCGACCGTGGAGCTTCTCGATCTCTTCGAGCAGCTTCTCCGGATCGATGACCGTGCCGTTGCCGATCACGTTCAGTTTGTCCGGATAGAGGATTCCCGACGGGATGAGGTGCAGGGCGTACTTCTGATCGCCGACCACCACGGTGTGGCCAGCGTTTGCTCCGCCGTTGTAGCGGACGATGGTGTCGTAGCGAGCCGTCAGCAGGTCGACAATCTTGCCCTTGCCCTCGTCGCCCCACTGGAGGCCGACCACCGCAGCGTTGAGTACCGCAGCGCGGGACGATGGCGTCGTGGGTGCCGACGAAAGACGCGAAGGACGGTCGGGAGACGTCATGAGTGGCTCGGGCCGGCGCGGCGCAACAAGACAGGAAGCCGTATCGCCGCGCGGAAGGCGAATGGAACGCAAGGCGAAGGGGGCGATTGTACGGGGGAACCCCAACGACGTCGCCGTTGCGGCGACCCGTCGTCCACGCGGCGACGAACGCTCGGATTCGGCCTCAAGTGCGGTCGGGCGACGGTCGATGCACCGGTCGGGAGTGTGCATTCACGTGGCAGAACAATCATCCAATCCCCGCGACAGCACGCGCCGCGACGACGTTCTCCGGATCATGTGCCCCAAACTCGGGTGCCAGCGGATCCTCGCGGTACCGACCGCGGCTCGGGGGAAACTTGTCCGTTGCCGAAACTGCGGGACCAACATCAAGATCCCGATGGAGAAGGTCGCCGAGGCGCCGCCCAAGGACCGAGCCAAGCCCGAAGCAGCCTGAGCGCCGCCCTCGGGGGTCGGACTCCGCGCGTCCAAGCGAGGTCGCCACGCGTATGCTCGGAGCGTGGAACCCGCGCCCCCTCGTTCAATCTCGCTGACGCAGTCCTCGCTCAGCGTCGATGCACACCGAGCGATCGCGGGGGTCCAACCGCAGATCCGCGGGCTGTACGCCCACGTGCCGTTCTGCTTCCACAAGTGCCACTACTGCGACTTCTACTCCTTCGTCGATGCCGAGGACCGGCAGCCGGCGTATGTCCACCGGCTGATCAGCGAACTTGACGCCCTGGTTCCACTCCTCGACGGACGTCCTATCGAAACGATCTTCGTTGGTGGGGGGACACCAACGCTGCTTCGACCGCCGCTGCTGCGGGAGATGTTGACTGCGATGCGGGATCGTCTCCCGCTGGCGCGCGATCTCGAGTGGACGGTCGAAGCGAATCCCGAGACAGTCACCGACGAGGTCGCGGAACTCTTGGTGGAGTGTGGCGTCAATCGCACCAGCATCGGTGCGCAGAGTTTCGATCCACGACATCTCAAGACGCTCGAACGTTGGCACGATCCGGCGAACGTCGCTCGCGCGGTCGATCGGCTTCGCGTGGCTGGCATCGGCCGCATCAATATCGACCTGATCTTTGGTATTCCCGGCTCGACCCTGTCGGACTGGGCCGCGGACCTCGCGCAGGCACTGGCGCTCGGTCCGCAACATCTCTCGTGCTACGGCCTCACCTACGAGCCCAACACCGCCATGACCAAGCGGCTGGAACTCGGTCACTTCGAGGCCTGCGATGAGGATCTTGAAGCGGCGATGTACGAGCACACGCTCGACACGCTCAGCGCTCATGGTTTCGAGCAGTACGAGATCTCCAACTTCGCCCACCCCGGTGAGGCATGTCGCCACAATCTTCTCTACTGGCGCAACGCCGATTGGTGGGCCCTGGGACCAAGCGCCAGCGGTCACGCCCAAGGCATTCGCTGGAAGAACGTGGGCAGAATCAGCGAGTGGCTCGCGAGCGAAGGATCATCACCGGTCCGCGACGTCGAGCGCGTCGATCGCTCGACGCAAGCGGGAGAACTCTTGATGATCGGGTTGCGGTTGCGCGAAGGGATCGATCGCGTGATGCTCGCTCGCTGCTGCGAAGGCGGTCGCGGCGATGAACGTCGCGCCGTGATCGCGGCCGCGCTCGCGAAGGGACAACTCGAATGGCACGACGACCGTTTGCGCTTCACGCGCAGCGGCATGCTGCTGGCCGACGAGGTGCTGTCGGATCTGGTGTGAGCTTGATCGAGCGACGAATCAGCGGCCAACGAAGAACTGCTTGATCGCGTGCACCGTGACCGCCCGGCCGATGGCGGCGATCGATTCGGTCAGCGGGATTTCTTTCGGACAGACCTTGACGCAGTTCTGCGAATTGCCGCAGTTGTTGACGCCACCCTGACCCATGAGGACGGTGAGCCGATCGGCCGCCAGCTCACGACCGGTGGTATGCATGTTGAAGAGTCGCGCCTGGCTGAGCACCGCGGCCCCGACGAATTCGGTGGCCCACTTGGTCGCGTCGGGTTCGAGGTTGTATTGCGGACAGGCCTCCAAGCAGCAGCCGCAACTCATGCAGGTCGACAGGGTGTAGCGAGTTTCCTGCTCGGCGGGCGTTTCCTTCGGACCGCCACCGAGGTCGTAGGTGCCGTCGATCGGAACCCACGCCTTCACGCGACGGAGCCCGCTGAAGAGTCGCTCGCGGTTCACCGAAAGATCGCGCACGGTCGGGAACTTGGACATCGGCTCGAGCGTGACCGAGCCGTCGACGGCGATCGTGTCAATGAGCGCCGAACATGCCTGTCTGACGCGGCCGTTGATGATCATCGTGCACGATCCGCAGACCTCCTCAAGGCAGCCGGAGTCGTAGACGATGGGGCTCGACTGCTGGCCATCCACGGTCTTGGGATTGGCGGCGATCCACTGGAGGCAGGAGATCACGTTGGCTCCGGGTTGCACCGGCACGTCGAACTCCTCCCAGCGAGGAGCTGCATCCGGTCGGTCCTGCCGCTGGACGCGGAAACGAATGGTTCGGGTGCGAGAGGAGGGGAGGGAGGTGTCGGTGGGTGCGACCATGGGTATGCCATTGAGACGGAAAGCGAAGATTGTAGGGGTCACCGGAAGAGTCGGCGAACTTCCTGAGGACTCGGAGTGAAGCTCTGCACACCTGCAGGATCGGGTGCCGATAAGGGGTACTCCTCTCGCGTCCGCTCCTCAGCCGTTGACGACGTCTCCGATCGACCACCTGCATGGCCCCCTGGATCCGACTTGCCCGCCCTGGTGACTGGACGAAGAACGTCTTCGTGTTGTTTGCCGTCATCTTCTGGCTTCCCAACCACGCCAACACGCCCGCGGAGATTCTGTGGCCCAAGCTGATCGCGACCGGACTCGCGTTCCTGGCGTTTTGTGCCGCTGCAAGTGGAACGTACATGTTCAACGACGCCCTCGACTCGGCGTCCGATCGGCTGCATCCGGTCAAGCGGTCGCGGCCGGTCGCCAGCGGAGCGATCTCGCAGCATTCCGCGATGACCGTCGGCTTCGCGCTGATGGGAATTGGCGTGGCGCTCAGTTTCGCGGCCAGCACCGGCGCTGGTATCTGCGTCGTCGCGTACGCGTTCCTTCAGGTGCTCTACAACCTGGGATTGAAGCGCGTGATCTTCGTCGACGTGACGACGCTGGCGATGGGCTTCTCGCTCCGCGCCGCGTGCGGCGCGATGGCGATCGGCGTACGGATTTCGCCGTGGCTCATCGCCTGTGTCTTTGCACTGACGCTCTATCTTGGGTTCATCAAGCGCCTGTGCGACCTGACCAGTGCCCGACGGGCGGGAGACACCGGATGGAAGAGCCGCGCCGGCTACGACAATCCGTTTGAACTCAATTGGCTTCTCGGTATCAGCGGGACGTTCGCGGTGCTGATGTACCTGATGTACGCCCTCTCGAGCCATGCCCAGCAGATCTTCGGCGTGCGAGCGATCGGATTCGCGTTGCTGACGCCGCTGGTTCTCATTGTCGTGCATCGGTTCTTCCGCCGCGCGAACGAAGGGTTGTCGGACAGCCCGCTCGCGGCCTTGGTGGAGGATCGCACCGTGGCGGTGGCGCTCGGTATGTTCGCGGTGGGCGTCATCGTGACCATGTATGTGCCGCAGGTTGCGACGCTGCTGGCGAGTCTCTTCCTCACCGATCCGTCCGCGGCGGCCTCATGAGCGCACTCCGCACGCGCATCGCTGACGCGGCGGCCGTCGTGGGGCTGACGGCGATGACGTTGGCGCTCACGCTGCCGGCGATCATGGCGGGAGTGCTGGGGCCCAAGGCCTACGACCACCGACTCTTTCATCTCCCGCTGGTTCGCGAATGGGCGACGACGTGGCCACGCGTCGACGTGAGCGACTACAACTCGGCGACCGGCCCGCTGTATCACTTTGTGCTTGCAGGTGTGGCCCAGTGGATCGGTACCGATGGTGGCCCCGAGACGTCTGCGGCACTGCAGACCGCCAGTGCCCTGTTCGCAGCGACGCTCGTCGTCGTGGTCTACGCCTTCGCCCGTCGGGTGCTTCCGCCGACGATCGCGTTCATGATCCCGTTGCCGCTCCTCTTCTCGCCGTACGTCCTTGGCAACGCCATCTGGATGATGACCGACAACCTGTCGCTCACCCTGGTCGCGGCCACGACCGGACTCGCGGCGTTTGGCGCAGCCCGGCCAGCGACGCGACTCGGACAAGGCGTCGCAGCCGCAGCGGCCGTCGCAACGCGTCAGATCAATGTGTGGTTGTGTGCCCCGATGGTCGTCGCGTGGTGGCTCTCGGGCCGGCGGGCCACCGCATCGTTCCTCGTGGCCTGCGCCTTGCCGGTTGTCACACTCGCAATGTTCGTCGTTGCCTGGCACGGCCTGGTGCCGCCGCGCTTTCGGTCCCTGCACGCGAGCGGACTCAATCCTGCCGCGATTGGATTCACGCTCACGCTGTGCGGAGCGTACGGATGCTGTCTTCTGGTCGCCGCGCCCGATGGTGTTCGGGCGATTGTGCGCCGACCCGGAACGCTGGTCGGCATGGCGCTTCTTGGGGCGGCGCTGGCGGCGATCGGCCCGAGCTTCGCCTCGGAGGCCGCTGGTCGCAACGGTGGCTGGGTCTGGAGCAGCGTCGCACGAATGCCAGTGATCGCTGATCGTTCGCCACTCCTTATCGTTGGTGGCGCGTTCGGAGCGGTGGTGCTCGCGATGCTCTTCGCGAGCGTCGAACACAGTGGTCGCAAGAACGCCGCACTCGTGATTCTCGCATCGCTCGCGGGGTTCGTCGCGGCACACGTCGCCAACGCCCAGGTGTTTCAGCGGTACTACGACCCCATGGTGCTGCTGACGCTGGTCTTGTTGGCGACCTTGCTACCGAATCGTCGGACGCAGGTCATCGCGATCCTCTTGCTCGCGATGCAGCAGGCGATCTTCGCGATGGCCGTGCTCTACAGACCGATGCTGTCGTAGCCCCGCGCTGTCAGGCGTTGAGTCCCGACTTCGAATAGTTCCGCAGTCGTGGCTTCGAAAGTCCCAACTGCACGGCCTCGTAGGAGATGTCTGGTCGCCCGCTGCGGACGTCGTACTTCGCGACGGTCGTGCGGAGAAACTCTTGGTCGTTGCGCTCCGGGTAGTCGCTGCGGTAATGGCTGCCGCGCGATTCCTTGCGACGGATGCCGCCTTCGATCATCGCATCGGCCAAGAGCAGCATGTCCTGCACCGCTCGGGCGTGCGAGAGATTCTGGTTGGTCCACAGGCCGGTGTCGCTCAGTCGCATCCGCGTGGCCCGTTCCGAGAGTTCCGCGATCTTGGCCCGCGCCGCGAGCAGCCGCGACTCTTCCTTGACGACTGTCGACGCCTCGGTCATCTCGTCGCCCATTTCGATGCCGATGCGGTACGGGCTCTCGGTGCCGGCGCCGCGAATCAGGGCGTCTTGGCGTTCCTCTTCTTCTTTCGTGTTCTCTTCGAAGAGTGAGGCCGACGCATCGGTGGCGCCGGACTTCCGGTCGCGCACATAGTTGATCACGCTGACGCCGCAGAAGAGCCCGTCGAAGATGCAGGAGAGCAGGGCATTCGCGCCGAGCCGGTTCGCGCCGTGGTACTGGCAGTTGACCTCGCCGAAGGCGTAGAGCCCCGGAACGTTGGTCATCATGTTGTTCGGCGCGCCAGCCGTCATCCCCTTCATGTCCTCCCGCGCGGTGTAGACCGTGTAGAGGCCGCCCATCGAGTAATGCACGCCGGGGAAGATGCGCATCGGAACTTCCGCTGGATCGTCACCGACGAACTTGCGATAGATCTCGATGATGCCGCCGAGTTTTCGCTCAAGCTGCTCGCGGCCCAGATGGGTCAGGTCGAGGTAGACCTGCCGTTCGCCGTTGACGCCGAGTCCGTCCTTTACGCAGACGTTGAAGATCTCGCGGGTCGCGATGTCACGCGGGACGAGGTTGCCGTACGCGGGATATCGCTCTTCGAGGAAGTAGAACCGTTCGGCTTCGGGGATCTGTCGCGGATCGCGCTTGTCGCCCTTGTTCTTCGGCACCCACACGCGACCGCCCTCTCCTCGGGCGGACTCGCTCATCAGCCGCAGCTTGTCGGCGCCGGGAATCGCAGTCGGGTGCACCTGAATGAACTCGCCGTTGCCGTACCACGCCCCTTGGCGATAGCAGCGGGCGGCGGCGGCGCCGGTGCACATGACCGAGTTGGTGCTCTTGCCGAAGACGAGTCCGCATCCGCCCGTTGCCATCACCACCGCGTCGGCGCGAAAGGCCCGAATCTGCATGGTGCGCAGGTCTTGGGCCACGATGCCCTGGCACACGCCGAGGTCGTCGACGATCGGACGCAGGAACTCCCAGTGCTCGTACTTGGTGACTTTGCCTTCGGTCTCCCAGCGTCGAACCTGCTCGTCAAGGGCGTAGATGAGTTGCTGTCCGGTGGTCGCGCCGGCGAAGTGGGTGCGCTTGTAGAGCGAGCCGCCGAAGAGGCGGAGGTCGCGCTGACCTTCCGGCGTGCGATTGAAGGGGACACCCATGCGATCAAGGAGATCGATGATCTTCGGGGCCCACTGGGCCATCTCGTAAACCGGGGCCTGATTGGCGAGGAAGTCGCCGCCGTAGACGGTCTCGTCGAAGTGCTCGAACTCCGAGTAGCCCTGCTGACGTGCGATCGCGTTGCAGGCGTTGATGCCGCCTTGGGCGCACACCGAGTGCGAGCGTTTCACCGGCACCATCGAGAACAGATCAACCGCGGTTCCGGCTTCCGCGATGCGCACCGTTCCGGCGAGCCCCGCTAATCCGCCGCCGACCACGATCACACGTCGCTTCAAGTTCATGGTGTTGGTCCTGTTGTCGCTCGCGAAGGTTCGTTCGCCGTGTGCCCGCTCCCGATTCAGTGTGATGCTCCGAGGCGATACGTCTCTTCGACCGCGCGAGCTTCAGAGACGTCGAGCGTCGCAAACCCGACCACCGACGCGATCGCAGCACTGGCGAGGCCGATGCCGATCGCCGCGCAGACATATCCCCAGCGTTGCTGGGCCTGCACACTGATGGTGAGTCCCCAGGTGATCGCTGCGGTCCACAGCCCGTTGGCGAAATGGAAGACCAGGGCGAGGACGCACACCAGATAGAAGACGGCCATCAAGAGACCGGTGCTGCCGTTCTGAAGATGGTTGGCCACGCTGGAGCTCGCCGCGTCCGCGTCGAAGCCGGGCATCAGCCCACCAAAGCTCCATCCCCATCGCAGGCTGGCCAAGTGCATGAAGATGAAGATCACGCCGATGTAGCCGGTGATCCGCTGCAGCGCGTACCGC
>JBBQCR010000056.1:0-12631 GCA_038318935.1 Phycisphaerales bacterium | reverse complement strand
GATGAGTCCCGCCTGCTTGTTGAGGACGATCAGATCATCGTCCTCGTACAGCACATCGAGCGGAATCTCTTCAGGTTGGATCGCGCCGCTCGGGGGCGGCGGAAGCGTGGCGACGACGACATCGTTCTTGTGGAGCTTGGTGCTCGACTTCGGAGTCCGTCCATTGACGGTCACCGCCTGCTCGTCGATGAGCCTCTGGATCTGGGTCCGCGAGAGGAACGGCACGCGATCGACGAGGTATCTGTCGAGTCGCTTGTCGAGATCCTTGAGCAACTGAAAGCGGACGGTGACGGGCGTCTCGTCGTCACGCTCGGCTTGCTGTTCGTAGAGCGCAAACAGGGCGTCGCGATCAACGGCGCCGCCCGCACCGACCAGGCCGATGTGGTCGCTCAGGGACTGATCATCATGATCATCCTCGTGCGGGCGCTTGGCATCGGAGTCGTCGCGTGCCATGCCGGACATGCCACACAGGTCAGACATGTCAGACGTGGAACTCGACTCACTTCGGGGCCGCTGGCGGCGTGACTGGCGGCGTGGTCGGCGCCTTCGGCGGGGCGGTGTTGCCGAGAGCGCCTGGCGGGACATTGGCCGGATCAACAGGCGTCAATTTGATGGGAGTCGCTGCGGCTGGCGCGGGAGCAGCGGCCGGCGTCAATCCCTTGATCAATTCGTCAGAGACGTTTGGAGCGACCGGGGTCGTCGATTCACGGACCGGCAGGCTGGCCTTGGCCGGCAGGCCCTTCGCGCTGGCGAGCATCGGCAGAGTGTCGAGTCGCACCTTCGCTTCCTTGGCGAAAATCGGGAAGTCCTCGCCGGCGATGGTCTGGGCTTCTTCCAGCGCCTGCTTCGCGACATCCATCTGTCCGCGACTCTCGGCGATCGCAGCCTTGCCGAAAAGCGCCGACAGCGTCAGCGGCTTCATCGCGATCTCGGAGCGGCGTGCGCCGAGGGCCTCGAGAATCTTGTCGTAGTAGCTGCCGGCGGAGTCCTGGGCGATCTTGCGTCCTTCCGCCGTCAACTGTGTCGGCGGTGGAAGACTGCCGTCCAAATTCGGGGTTGCGATCTGTGACGAATCGGTCCCGGTCTGAATGTCACGCAGGTGAGTGTCCGCTGCCGCGAGCCACGCAATCAAGGCGATGCTGTCGGTGCCCTGATGGTTCTTCGCGACTTCAGCGAACGATTCCGGCAGGGTCGCTTGCGCAAGTTCCGACCACGCGTTGTCGCGGGCTCGATCTTGGCGCTGGCGCCAGATGTTCCAGAACGAGTAGAGGCACGCGACGACCAAGAGCACCAGGAGCCAGTTCATGCCCCTGGTCTTCAACCAGAACACGAAGTCGTCGTTGAGACGGCTCTCCGTGAGGTCCTGCTTCTGGATCTGACGTAGGCGCTTCTTGTCGGTGACGTCGGCCATAGCTGCTATCGCGGTGGGATCGGCGGATGCCGGATCGGAGAGTGTAACAAGAAGGGAATGACCGGCGGCCGAGGTCGTCAACCCGGTCCTACCGGTTCCGGCCAGGCCCGTCGGGAGGGCCGCGCCGTCACTTCACCTCCCGCAGTCCCTCTTCGAGGCGAGCCAAGCACGCTCCGAGAAACACCGGGCTTTGCTCGCCGCGGAAGGCCGGCGCGGTCCCGGCCAAGAGCAACCGTCGGATGGCCGCGACGGGCGGGTAATCGCCGTTGTCGAGCCCCTCGCGCTTCCTCGCCTCGGCCAAGCACTTGAGCGGGCGGGGATTCAGCCGATCGGGTTTGGGCCAGTGCAGGCGTTCAAGGTAAATGGCGTCCTCCGTCCAGTGCCCCACGCGAACTTCGGCGAAGTCGATGAGGCAGACCGGACCCTCGTGCGACGCGACACGACTCATGGCGTTGGCGGGGTGCAGATCGCCATGGATCCAGCCCAACGGCGAGCGGGCCCGCCAACGCTGCACAAGACCATCCAATCGCTTCGTCAAATCCTTGAGAGCATTCCCCCAGCGGGAGCGTTCGGCGAAACTCGGCTCGCGGGCACGCTCACGGGCCTGCCGCACCAGGTCTTCCCATGGCTCGTCGGTGGGCAGGGCTTCGATAGGAATGGCGGCCGCGAGCTTGTGGAACTGCGCGGCTGCATCGCAGATGCGTCGGAGATGATCTGCGTGCCAGGAAGCCCCCAGCGGACCGTGCGGCAGTCGTTCGATAATCACCCAGGCAAAGTCGTACGGGCCAAGAGCATCGCCGGATGCCACGAGTCGCGCGACCGGTCCGTCGTGCGCTGACGCGACGCGACGCAGCCATCGGAACTCGCGCAGGTTCACCGGCACCTTGACGACCACGTCCAAGATCGAGCCGCACTCGTCCATCCAGCGGGCGGTCGCGGTCGCGGCCCCTCCGCGCTGCCAGTCGGTGCGAAACCAGCGAAGTTCGGTGAGTCGTCCCTCGTTCAAACGAAGAAGCTCCGCGCCGAGGGCTGTTGCCAAGGCATGCGGAGCTCCGGTTCCTGCGACTCGCGGCGATGCCGAGTTCGAAGGGGCCGCTGACGATATGGGCGGCGATATTGGTGCGCCGATCGACGGACGAGCCGCGACCGCGCCGGAGGGCGCCTCCCCAGTGTGTGATTGCAAATGGAGCGGCGCCAAAACGGGACCTGATGCAGCACTGGATGCGGGCTGCTCCGACATGAGCTGCGGGTCGTTGCTCATCGCGCCGCTGCCTCGACGTCGCGCCCGTGCAACCCCACGAGGCCGCACCGGCGTGACGAACT
The DNA here is from genome assembly GCA_038318935.1 of Phycisphaerales bacterium. GTDB lineage: Bacteria > Planctomycetota > Phycisphaerae > Phycisphaerales > SM1A02 > JAEUIT01. The sequence continues at coordinate 9,897 of JBBQCR010000056.1, read as the reverse complement.
GCGTTCAATGTACCCCGCACTCGCGGGGTGTGAAGGTGGAATCGTCACCATTTCCTCACTGAGAGACATCTCGGGACTTTCACCGCGCCGCTGATACGCTCCCGCGTCCCGTGCGTCCGCGAACAAGCATGTTGGTGGTGGATCTGGACGGCACGCTGCTGAACCGCAGCGGCCGCGTCTCGCCGCGCAATGTGTCCGCCATTCGCCGAGCGGAAGCGGCTGGCATTGAGGTCGTGGTCGCCACCGGCCGGTCGTGGCTCGAAAGTCGCGAGGTGCTGGCCGCGATCGGGCATCGCGGCATGTTCATCGGTGCCGGCGGTGCGGTGCTGCACGACAGTGCGACCGGTCGCATGCTCCGCAAACGGACCGTCGATCCGGAGCTCGTCGAATCAATCGCCGAGAGCATCATGCGGCACGGGCATCTTGCCCACATGCTGCAGGACCCTGAAGAGGCCGGCGCCGACTACGTCCTCGTCGGTGATGCGACACTCGATGCGGCAAGCGAATGGTGGTTCAGGACCTTCGCGCTTCGGGTTCGTCGCCATGCCACCTTGGACGATGCCCGTCCGCTGGCCGGGACCATTCGCGTCGGGACGGTCGCGGTCGGCGCGGAGTTGGCAGTGGTCGCGCACGCCCTGCGCGAAGACCTCGGAGACCGGGTGATGCTTCAACATTGGTCGGCCTTGACGGAGCATGAAGTCACTGGCAGCGCGACGCACCTCTTGGAGTGCTTCGCGCCCGACACCAACAAGTGGACGATGGTCCGCGACCTCTGTGCAACCCGCGGTCTTCACGCGCACGAAGTTGCGGCGGTGGGCGACGGATTCAACGACCTGCAAATGATCGGTGAAGCGGGCTTCGGGATAGCGATGGGCAACGCCGACGAGCGTGTCGCCGCTGTCGCCAAGGCGCACGTCGGGCATCACGATCTCGACGGCTTCGCCGAGGCGGTCGATCTCGTTCTGGAGCGGTGAGGGAGATCGGCGAGCGCTCCGCTGCGTCTCGGCATCGCGCTCCTGACCGTACAATCGCACCGTGACGAGCTTCGCCGCGAATGTGCCATTTCTCGCTCGGGCCGAGGGATGTGCGCACTGCACACCGCTGGAGGCGATTACCAAGGGGGCGCTCGAGAGCGAACTCCCGATTGCGGTGATCGTGGGACCGCGCCGCGCACCGTTCGAGGGGCTGGCACGGCTGGCGCCGGACGAATCGTTGCAGCGCTTGTTGCAGCGACACGGTTTAGAGATCGCGATCGCCGCCGACGCGATGCGAGCAGTCGCGGTGGCCTTGCGTCAGTCGCGGAACAACCGCTGCGGCGTCGCGTTGGTACCTAACGACCAACTTCCGTACGTCGTGCCAGCGCTGCAGGCGGCGTTGCCGTTGCCGCGATTGCCCGAGGCTGCACTGGTGCTGGTGATCGAGGACAGTCCCGAGTCCGCGCCGGCGATCTGTCCGCGGCGCATGCTGTCCAACCTCAACATGCCCATCATCGAGCCGGCGACGCTTGACGATTTGCGCGACGCGGTGGAGCAGGCCACGCGATTGTCGCGGGCTGGCAACTGCGGAGTAGCCATCGTTGCCCAGGGTTCGTTGCTGCGTTCGACCGACACGCTCGAAGCCGAACCCAATCGCATCGTTGATGCGATCGACGCGGCCGCGATCATTCGCCGCATGCGGCGTGGCGGTCGAATCGGCGAGGCGACGGATCTCCTGCGCATGGCCAGACGGCTTGAACTCAATCGTCTGGTCAACGTCCCGAGCCCCGGCGAGCGCGAGCCGCTCGGACTGCTGTGTGTCGGCCCGGCGTTCGTCGCCGCAACGTATCTCCTGGGCGAGCTGCGGCTGATGGGTCGGGTGCCAATGCTGAAGCTCGGGCTGACGCGACCCATCGACGACTCGGTCGTGATTCGCCTGCTCGCCCGCTGCGATCGGGTGCTGGTACTCGAGGCTCGTCCGGGCGCCGTCTCCGCCGATGTGCTCGAAGCCGTCGAGGCAGCGCGACATCGCGGGGAGCGACTCGCCGAACTCTGGTGTCGCGACGTGCCGGTGCCCGAGAACGACCCCGATCCTGAGGGCTCGTCCGATCGCTGGCGCTTCGCCGATGGGGAAGCCCTGCGCCCTTCGGCGCTGGCCCGCAAGCTGTTGCATCTTCTGCACGAGCTGCGGCCGCAGTTGCAGATTGCTTCGCGTTTGGCGCCGCTGCCTGTCGATCTCGAACGTCTGACGCCTCCTCCTCGCGGCGAGCGATTCGGACATGGGGCGGGGTTCGAGGCGGCCCGCGAGATTCTGCTGGAAGTCGATGCCTTGGTGCGAGCCCAAGTGCCGCGACAGGACGATGCCGATGCGCTGACGTCGGCGCTGGCAATTGATGGCGTGCAACCGTCCGGCGAATGGGATCGTGTCGTGATCGCCGAGGTATGGGATCGCAGGCGATTCGCCGTCGAAGGCATCGGTGCGATCCGTCAGGCGGCCCGCGAGTCGCGCTGCCGGATCGTCGTGGTGCCGGACGTCGGCGGCGATGACGATCTCGATCTCGAGCGGCTCTCAAGCGCTGCGGTGCCCGCCGACGCGGCGGCGCGGGTCATCATCAAGGTCAGCGATCTCAACGATCGCGCGACCCTGCGCGATCTCTTGCGACAGGCGGCGATGGTCGATCTCGTGACCGTGGTCATCGCCCGCGATGGTCCGCCGGCGCGTCGCGACGCCGCGGCGGTGGAACGCGGGTTGGCCGAAGTGGACCGGCTTGGCTTCACGCCGAATCAACGACTCGTCTGGCCGGTCGATGTGGCGTGTGAACTGCGACCGCCGTCGACCGAGTGGCTGATCGAACGCGGTCTGGAGCGGGGCAGCGAACCGATCGAGGGCAGTTGGCTGATGGAGAAAGCGCCCACGACGGTGACGCGGTGGCGGCTCTTCGCCCGGCCGATGCTGGAGCAGGTCGAGATCATTCGCACCAAACCGCCGGCGCCCGCATGGCGGGGCATCAGCGCCGAACGGGCGGCACCTCCGCGACCAATGCACGCCGAGCAAGGGGCGTGGCGGGCGCACTGCGCTGGATTCCGCGGCGAGAATCCCGGACTTGCGGCGCTGGCCCTCATCGATGCGGGACAGGTCATGGGCTATCGCGTGCAAACCGCCCACGTAGCAACGCCGATCGGGCCGGGACGCAAGGCGTGGGCCCAGGTGCTGTTCACGCGGGCCCGCGACGAAAGCAGTCGTGGTGACGCATCGACCGCCGCGATGTCAGAGCAGATGCCGTCGGAAGCGCCGCACGGCGAGGCCGACCTCCTGCTCGGGGCCGACGGCGTCGAAACGTTGCGAGCGATCGGACCGGATCCGACGTTGCGCGTCGCGGCGACCGATCGCACGACGGCGGTAATTAATATCGGGCCGCTCGAGGACCAATTCGACGAGCGATCGCTTGAATGTTGCCGCAAGCTCGCCGAAGCGTCTCGTCAGGTGACGCATCCCGATCACGCGGCCATTGGCGACTTCGCCGTCGCGTGTCGGGCGCGATTTCTCACCGACCGCGTGATCGACGTGGTGCTTCTGGGTGTTGCATTTCAGCGCGGCTTCGTGCCGGTCACGGTGGAAGCGATCGAGAACGCGGTGCGACGGCTGGAGTCCCGCGGCTACGGTCGCTGCGTCGATGCGTTTGAGTACGGGCGTCGCCTCGCCGTCGATCCGCGATTGATTGGCGGCGGGCATGGCGACGAGGACGAATGGCGCGACGCCAGCGGCGAGCGCTTGTTGCGCCGCTTGCTGCTGGAAACACGCAAGTCAGGTTGGGGCGGGCGACGTCGGGCCGAGAAGTTCCGGGCCCTGGCCAAAGAGTCGATGGTGGCGCTGCCCGGGCTTGAAGCTAGTGAAGCCGGACACGCGGCCAGACGCGACTTTCTCGTCGCCTTGCATCGATGTCTGACCTGGGGTGGCATGCCGCTGGCTCGTCGCTACGCCGACATGATCCGTTCGGTGCACGCCGCCGATCGCCCGGAATCAGGACACGAGATGACGCGCTCCGCGATTCGCCCGCTTGCCGAAGGATTCCTGATGCGCGACCTCCTGCATCTGGCGGCGATGTCGACGAGCCTTGAGCATCGCCGTCGTACCCGTGATCGACTCGCCGTGCGCCTGGCTCGCGGGGACATCATGGAGCGTCGCTATCTCAACCGCATCGAAGCCACAGCATTCGGACGGCGCTACCGCATGGAAGTGCGCACCAGCGATTGGCCCGCCCGCATCCTGGCGATCGTCGCACCGTTGGTGCCGGAGCGATTTCGCGGAACCGCCGCCGAAACCGAACTGCGTGACTACGTGGTTGGCGTTGTCGAACGGGCGATTCGCGGCGCGAGCGACAATCCCAAGCAGTGGCTCACGATCCTGCGTCGCTTGGCCGACGTGTGCGAAACCACGAGCGGCTTCCGCGATCTGGCAGTGAGCGAACTACGGCTGCGGGTCGAGGGATTTGGGGAGTGAGAGGGGAGTTGGTCCCCTGACGCCCTAACGCCCTAACGCCCTAACGCCCTAACGCGAGCCTCATCACCCGCATCGCGCCCGCGTCGCAGCGAGCACGTCCTTCGTGCGGCGTCAGTTTCCCCAAGCTCCCAGAAGCATCGCCAGATCGGCGGCGTTCACTTGGCCGTCGCCGTTGAGATCAGCCGGGCCCGCCCCCGAACCCCACGAGCCAAGGAGAATCGCAAGATCGGCGGCATCGACGCTCCCATCGCCGTTCAGATCTTCCGGCACACCTGGTTCGAGTGCGTTGATGTAGGCGCTGAGCGACGAGGAGCCGCGTCCCTCCGCGATGCCGCCAAGGGCCTCGGATGCGACGACGAGATCGACGATGCCATCGTTGTTCACGTCAACCGCTTGGACGATTCGGCCGCGGCCTGGTCCGCTGAGGTCGTTGACCTGATTGAGCAGCAGCGTCGAGCCCACGATCTCGTTACGTGCGATCCTCAGGAGCGTTTGATTTTCGGTCAACCCCGCAAGCGTCGCGAAGTCGCCATCACCGTCGCCGTCCGCGTCAAGCACCGCCACGGACAGCGGATCGATCCCGACCGGCACAGAGACGGGGGGACTGAGCGTGCCCGCGTCGTTGAGGAGTACGGCGAGGCTGCCGCCGAAGACGCTCTCCGGCGCCGAGGCCACGGGCGCTCCGCTGGAGACAATCACGTCGAGCCAACCATCGCCATCAACATCGGCGATCGTCAGTCCCGTCGGATCGAGCGCACCTGCCGCGACCGGCAGACCGGTACTGAGCGTTCCGCCGGTCTCGTGAATCATGACTTCGCCCGGGCCTCCGGTTCCGGTCACGACCACTTCCGGAATGCCGTCCTGGTTGAGATCGCCGCTTCGCATGAAGCGCACTACCCCGATCGATTCCACCGACGTCGCAAGGCTGAAGGCGCCCACTCCATCGTTCTCAAAGACCTGCAACGTATGCGTGAAATTGTTGGCGACGACGAGATCGGTTGCCGCTGAACCGGCGGCGTTGACGGCGACGATCGCGACCAGCGGTCCGCCTACTGGAATGGTCTGCGTCGGTGCAAACGTGAGTCCTGTCGTGGCAGCGTTCAGCAACAACGAGATCGAACCGGTCTCGTTCGCAACGGCGATATCGGCGAAGCCGTCGGCATTGAAGTCCGCGATGGCGACGGAGCGTGGGACAAGACCGGTCGAGCCGACGGCCGGGAGGATGGTGAACCCTTGCCATTCACCCGACACGACTCCGTTGTTCAGCGCGATGACCACGGATCCCGGACCGCCCCCCGATGTGGGACGCACGGCGATCACCACATCCAGATCGCCATCCCCGTCGAGATCGACAGGCGACATATCCATTGGTTCGCCATCAAACTCTGACGTCGACGGTGCCACAAACGCAACCGAGCCGTCGTCATCGATCACGACGACTTCGGCTGCCGTTGAGCTCTGCTCGTAAGCCAGCGCCAGACCGCCACCGATTGCAGGCAAGAGCACCACATCAAATGCTCCGGTCACGGTGCCGCCCCCAACGAGCGTGTAGCGATCGTCAACGGCAAATGGCAGCGTAGACGAAGCGATGTTGACGACGAGATAGCCGTCAAGCGTCGCAACACCTCCGTCGAGATCAATGGAGTCCGAGTGGATGGCGACGCCGTCGTAGGCAAGATCAAACGCGGCGATCGGCGTCGCCCCGTTGGACGCGTTGGCAAGGAGAAAACCGCCGCTGATGAGAAAGGAGCCGACTGCGTTCTTAGTGAGGTCGCCAAGTCGCAGTTGTCCGCCGAGGTGGACTCCGTCGGTGATCGTTGCGAGCGTCCCGCGCAGCGCGCCGAGATCGCACGCGATGCCGCTTCCCGTCACCGCGATATTGCCTGAGATCGTCGTGCCGTCGAGCCGAGCGGTCTGCGTCGCGAGGTACAGCGCGCCGCCGATGTCCGCATGATTGCCCGTCAATACGCAGTCATCGAGAACGACGCCATCGACGAGTGAACTGTTGTCCATGTCATGCATGTCATCGAGCACGATCGCACCACCACGACCAACCGCAGCATTGTCGGTGAATTCGCAGGCCACGAATCGCGGACTGCCGCCGGGTGGTTTGCCGCGAATCCATACCGCGCCTCCGTCGGTACCTGCAGTGTTGCCCGAGAAGTCGGTGTCGACGATCACGACGTCGGAGCTGTCGATGGTCATCGCGCCGGCACGGAATGTCGAAGCGTTGTCGACAAACGCGCACTGGGTGATCGAAGAATCCGACGTCACTTCGACCAATTCGACAGCACCACTGCTGGCGGAGAGGTTGTCGGTGAAGGTCGACGTCGACAGCGTGATCGTGCCGCGAAACTGTCGGAGGACGGAAGCCGCCGGACTGATACCGTCGACGCCAGTGCTGCCGGTGAAGGTGGAGTTCGACGCCACGAGTGTCGCCGTAGACGCGTTGATCGCGGTCGCACCGGTCTCCGCCTTGTTGCTTTCAAACGTACAGCCGCTGAACGTTGCGAGGGCGCCCTGATCGAGCTGAACAGCGCCTCCCGTCGACGCCCTGTTGTCGAGGAACGTCGAGTTGGTGACGGTGATCGAACCACTGCCGACGCGACAGCCGCCTCCGGCTTCTTCTCCCGAAAGACTGACATCGAGTCCGGCAACGTTGCCTAGGAACGTGCATGAATCCACCGTGACCGAGCTGCCCGCGACGTAGAGGCCCGCGCCACCGTCGAGCGATTGATTCGCGGTGAGCGTGGTGTTGCGAATCGTCGTCGGGCTGTTTACGACATACATACCGCCGCCGTAGAAGCCGTAAGGCCCACCGAAGGCATGTCCGCCTCGAATGACGAATCCGTCGACGACTGTTGTCGCGGCGTTATTGAGGACGCTCACGACGCGATACACATTGTCGTCGAGCGGATCGATGCCCCGGCGAACGAGCGCGTCGTTTCCAAGACGATCACCAGTCAATATCGTCGGATGATCGATCCAGTTGCGTTCCGCCAGCGTCGCTTCCGTCCCTGCGAAGCCGCCGTACAACACAACGTCCGCGGGCAGCAGGAAGGTGGCCGCGAGTTCAGGTTCGGAGGGCTCCGGGTTCACCTGCTCGGTGGGAGGGTAGGTGCCTTCTGCAACCCAGAACTCATCGACGAAGCCCGCGGGAGCGAGCCGGGTCGCGACGATCGCGGTCTGGAGATCAGGCAACGCTGCACTCCAGGAGTCACCCGCGCCGCCGAGCGCAGAGCCCGGCTTGACGTACAGCCGCGGCGAGGCCGAAGTCACACCGACCTCGATGCGAGTGTTGAGTTGGCGGTAGCCGGCGATCAGTGCCCCGGGAGGATCGGTCTGGACAAGTGTCGCGAAAGAGCCGGCGATCGCTGCGGCGTTGACGATCGTGAAACTCACCACTGCCGGAGCGCTGGTGTTCAGCGCCGTCACTTTGAGTTGGCCGCCCAAGGTCGCGGTGCCGGTCACGGTGAGGACGTCGACGGCGGCCGTTGAGACGTAGGACTCGAGTTCCATTTCCAGCTTGCCACCGGCAGACTGCGTGAAATTGCCGTCAATCGTGATGGCGCCGGGGGAGAACCCGGGCGCGACAACGCCGCCGCTGGTGACGTTTGAATACACCACGCCGTTCCCGCGCAAGGTAGCGCGGACGCACATGTTCACCGACGGTGCAACGACGCTTGCGCCGTCGAGCAGCCGCAGCGTTGCATTCGAGCTGCCGCAGCCGAAGCTGAGGCCAGCCGTCGACGTCAAGCTGCCGCCGCTGGCGATCGAGAGCGTGCCTCCGTTCCATGCGAAGGTCGAACCGGCGAGGAAGCCGATCGTCGTGGCGGTGAACTGCGATGTCGCGTTCATGACCAGCTTCGCCCCGCTCTCAACGCTGAGCGCGGTCGCCACCAACGTTGATGCGCCGTTCATGGTGAGCGTGCCGCCGTTGACGATCTGAATCTCGTTGGCCAGAGCGCCGGCCGAACCGATGACGACCGACGTGTTGATGAAGACGTTCGTTGACGCCGTGGGCACAGCGCCGCCGGCCCAGTTCGCGGCCGTGAACCAGTTGCCGCCGGGAGGGCCGACGTAGACGCCGGGGCCCATCGATACCTGTCGCTCGACGGCGCCAATGTCCATCTGGAAGTTCATCACCCGAACACCGCCATCGAAGTCGAGCGGGCTCAGCTCGCCGGTGTTGCCGTCGCCGTCGAGATCGCCGGAGTCGGTCGGCAGCGAGCTCGCGAGGGCCGCGTCGTTGCACGGCGAACCGTCGACCACGGCGGGGCTGTCGTCGTCGGTACCGAAAATGTTGTCAGGGCCGTCCGCGTCGATGAGTTGCGGATTGGTGCCGAAGTTGCCGACGCCCGGAATAGTCCCGGTCCAGCCCTGAACACAGGAGTGGTCGACGATCAACCAGTTCGACGGGCCGAAGAGCTGAGCCGGTTGGTTGACTCCTGATGCGTCGCTGTTCGCCCAGAGAATCGTTCCGCTGACTTCGTGCACACCGACGTCAGCGTGCAGACCACCTCCATTGGTGCTCGCGCTGTTACCGAGAATCGCGCAGCCGACCCAGCGAATCGTGCCGCCGTTGTCTCCGGCCGCGCCGCCGCCGCCGAGATTCGCGGTGTTGCCGCTGACGAGGCAACTCACGAGGGTGGTCATGCCGTTGCCCGGGCGATAGACGCCACCACCGCGCTGTGCGGCGGAGTTGCCGGAGATGCGGCTCATGGCGATGAGGCCAGCTCCGAGCTCGGTGGCGACGGCGCCGCCGCTGACGCTGGCGGTGTTGCCGACGATGGTGCAACGAGTGATCCACGGGCCCGCACCGGGTCCGCTGGTTCGCAAGGACAGGGCGCCACCGAACGCCGCGTGATTTTCACGAAGGTCGCAGTCCGCGATCGTCGCGGGACCGTCCATGCGGACGGCGCCACCCGCGTTGCCCGCGGTGTTGCCGACAAACGTGCATTCGGTGACTCGCGATCCGGAAAGCCCGAACAGGACGGCGCCGCCATCGATCGCTGCGGAGTTGCCCGTGAATTGCGAGGTGGTCACCAGACCGAGGCTGAATCCGATCGCGCCACCGCCGTTGAAGGTCTGGGCACCGTTGGCGTGGTTGAGTTCGAAGGTTGACTCGGAAACGTTGAGCGTTCCATTCTGATCGACGAAGATCGCACCGGCGTTTCGGCCAGCGACATTTGATGTAAACGTGCAGCCAACGATGCCGACCGTGACAGCGCCGTTGGCAGCGTTGTGGAAGATTGCTCCGCCATCGACGGCGGTGGTGTTCTCGGTAAAGGCGCAGTTGGTCAGCGAGACGGCTTGGTTGTTTGCCCAGATCGCGCCACCCACGCCCGTGGACGAGTTCAGATGGAACGACGTTCCAGTCGCGGTCAGACTCGACGACGCCAAGGCGATCGCGCCGCCGTT
>JBBQCR010000055.1:0-12788 GCA_038318935.1 Phycisphaerales bacterium | reverse complement strand
CTATCGCTGCGAGACGACGGACGGTCAGGCTTCTGTGAGTTGGGGGGGGGGGGGGGGATTCATGCACTAACTCCTTGCGGGCGAGGGGGGTCGTCAAACGAAGAGAGAACGTCTCCGAAAGGAAGATACGGACGACCGAAGCGAATCGCGTCGAGAAAATTCGCGATGACGGTCCTTAGCGCAGTCGAAGCGCCCGTGCGGTGTGAGGCGCGAGGAGTGTTGAGCGACGCAAATCGATCCGGACCCGGTTCGTCAAGTCGAAACCGTCGCTGCAGCAGTCCCCTCAGACCAGCCTCGCGGCGATACGAGGACACTCTGTTCCCCCGACGTCACGTCCATACAGATTGCTTGGGAGACTGGCGACTGCGGCTATCGTGACTTCCGTTGCGCATGAAAAAGGGCTCGGCCAATCGGCCGAGCCCCTTGAGTCAGTCGTCAAGTTCCGTCAGGCGGACCAAGCACCGAGCAGGATCGCGAGATCGCCAGCGTCGATGGTGCCGTTGCCGTCGATGTCACCGGTGCCGCTACCGCCCCACGCGCCAAGAAGAATCGCCAGATCCGACGCGTCCACCACGCCGTCTCCGTTGAGGTCGCTCGGGTTGGGGACCACGCAGGTCACCTCACCGCTGGCGGGGATGATCTTGAAGATCTGCCCGGCGGTGGTGCTGCCGTGATCGACGATGTAGATCTCACCGTTGGCGTCCTCGCCGAACGACGCGATCTGATTCACCGTGAAGCCGTCGATCGACGGCGTGATCTGCGAGAGTCGGTCGGTGAAGTCGGTCATCATCGATCCGTCGTAACGGAACGACCAGCACTTATTGATGCCGTAGTCGGCGAAGAAGTATGTGCCGTCCAGAGCCGGATAGGCGCAGCCGCGGTAGACATATCCGCCGGTGATCGAGACACCGGTGGAGTGGGTGTAGGTGTGGATCGGTGCCGTCAGCGTCGCACCGTTGCAGGTGCAGCCGCTGAGTCCGGTGCAACTCGTTCCTTCGGTGCAGCGCCAACCGTAGTTGCGACCACCAGCAACGCCCGCCGGCTGAAAGTCGATCTCCTCGACCGCGTTCTGTCCGACGTCACCGATGTAGAGATCGCCGGTCTGTCGATCGAACGAGCATCGCCACGGGTTGCGGAGTCCGTACGCCCAGATCTCGTCATCGCCGGTGATTCCGACGAAAGGGTTGTCGGTCGGATTCGTGTAGTGCGGAAGGACGCTGTCCTTCACATCGGGGATGATGCGCAGCATCTTTCCGAGCTTCATGTTGGTGATGGTCTGAGCGCGATTGCCGGGATCGTTGGCGCTGCCGCCATCACCGACCGCGCAGTACAGGTAGCCGTCGGGACCGAAGTCCATCCAGCCACCGTTGTGGTTGCTGAAGGGGTCGGTCCAACTGAGCACGGTCAGGGCGCTGCCGACATCGGCGACATTCGGATCAGAGGTCACCTTGAAGCGGGCGATCGTGTCGTTCCCGGTTCCGGTCGCCGTGTAGTAGACGAAGAAGTAGCCGTTGGTGGCGTAGTTCGGATGGAACGCGAGGCCGAGCAGTCCCTGCTCGTCACCCACCGACGCGCCGCCGACAACGAGCGGATCGATATTGAGGAACGGCGTGGCGAGCACGCTGTTGGTGGCGAGATCGATGATCTTGATCACGCCCTTCTTCTCCAGCACAAAGAGGCGCGACGTGTCACCCGGAGCGTGGGTCACGAAGGTCGGGTAGTTGAAGCCGGTCGCAATCCGCTTGGTCTTCACCGGCGCGGCCGCACCCGCGGAAGCGACGGCGGAAATGCCAAGCGAGATGGAGGCGATGGTGGCGATGGCGACGAAACGGCGCAGCGAGCTTTTCATGAACGTCATGGACGCAAGTTCCTTACTCTGGTCAGACCAACCGGTCGTTCCAACGACTGGACGACGGCCTCTTGAGCGAAGACTCGCTCGATGAGGCGGGGTTCCGAGACCCACCACGCGGAGGGCCGAAGAACGGTGAAACAACAACGCCGGGGGGTGGATCCCCCGACGTCTTGGAATACAGAAGGTACGCCCCAACGTCCGGATGTCCAGCGCGAAATCTCTCGGACGCACAGCTTCAGGTAACCGCGGGTGCAATCGCGCCGTAATGTTTGGTGTTTGTTTGGCTTCGCTTTCGCTTGAGCCGAAAGCGACCAGCGACTCGTGCTCCTTCGTTCAGCGTCGCCGCGTTGGTGGCCCGCTCGTTCGCAGCGGCGAGGAGAGGCTCCGTGTTCGGCACGACGCTCGATGGATCGTCCGCAATGAGCGAGTTGTTGACACGCGTCACCAGTAGCGCGGATCGATAGCGCGCCGCCCGTGCGCCGATATCAAGCGCCAGTGTCGTTGTCGGCAGGGGCGTCGATCTCGCGCTTCTATCACGAGGAGCGATGACCAAGCTCGCTCGGCTCGCGGAGCCTCGAAGCGATCGAAGCCGTCGCGAGGCAACGTGAATATGCTGCGGCGTCTACCGTGCGTGCGCACGTCTGTTTCACTCCATCGCCGCAGCGTGGCTGCCACGAGGCTGGCATCGGCTGGCGGCAGAGCGACGAGCAGTTCTCACACAGCGACGACCGATGACAAACACCCATTCCATGAGTCGCAGGCGAGGCCGTGCTGGCTCCCTCGCAGCGATCGTCAGCCTAACGAGTTGGCTCGCACTCACAGCGATTGCGGCACCTGTACCTACCGTGGACCGGCTCGCGGCTTCGGACACGGTGGCTGGGTACATCGCTCTGCTCCTCGTCAACGAGTCACCGTTCCCCGGCGAACGGTCCTGGGTCAGCGAAGAGGACACGAAGGCGACAATGCTCTCGATCCTCTGGGTGCTGCACAATCGGCTCGAGAATATTCCCGATGGCTACACGCAGGCGCAGATCGCGTCGGAGCGTTGCCCCAACGTCGTCGCTGTCATTACCGCCGGCGGTGAGAAGGGTCAGTGCGACGGTTTCTATCGCGATGCGTCGGGCCGATTCCTCGCGGTTCCGCGGGTACACGAGCGCGTGGCGTACCTTGAAAAGTGCGCCGGCCGCGGCGAGCCCGGCCGTTTCGCGCGGTTGCTCGCCTATGCGCAGGGGCTTGCCAACGCGTATGTCAACGGAGGCGTCACCGGCGCTGATCGCTATGCAGAGCTTCGATCCGTGCGCGGCACGCCCGTCACCGGCCATGCATTCTCGTGGATGACGGATCAGGATCGGTACAGCCCCGGGGGTAACTTCGTCCGCATCCCCGATGACGAGAAGGGTGCCACCGGCGGAAATCGATTCTTTACGCTAAGGAAGCAGCCATGACGACGATTGCTCACGTGACGCGGGCCCTTGCGCAAACTTCGATTCTTGCATTCGCGCTCGCCATCGCAGGCGCTGGCTCGCTGAGCCTCGCCTCAGACGATGCGCCGCCCTCGCCCCCAATTCCCGCCAAGCCGGCCGACGCCGGGATCGCCGATGCAGGCTTGGCGGACCGGCAGTGGCTGTACGACCTCATGCGCTATCTCTATCGGTGGCACATCGACGAGGAAGACATCGACGTGATCGTTCGTGCCGGCACGGTCAACTTTTGGGTGCGCGAGACGCCGCAGCAGCTCGACGACGGCGATCACAGCCGCTTCGGTGAAGTGCTTCTTCCGCAGATTGGACTCCTCGTCACGGTCAAGAAGTCCGACTATTCAGTACCCGAACTCGAACTGACCGTGAAGAGTGATCGATTCAAAGTGACGCGAGTCGCGACCGTGAAAGCACCCGCGGCGATGCCCGACGGCTACCGCGAAGTGATCGAGGACTACGCGCAACTGCGCGACGAACTCTTCCGCACGCGTGCACAGTCGGCGTTTCCCGACGGGGCGTTCCTCGAACATCTCCGCGATGCGGCTCGCACCGCGATCGCTCGAGACTTCGCACACCGCAACGAGCCGTTACCAACGGGACTGCAGATCGTGCATCTCGCACCCCTTCCGCCGGTCGCGAACGAGGCGTGGGCGTATTGGGAAAACGGCAAGACCCTCATTCGATTCTCGTCTGACGCCGAGCTTGCGAATCCCGACATCTGGAAGCACCAAGACCTTGTCGTCCACACCTACCCGCTCGATCGGGACGTCGTGGTCTCTCTCGATGAAGTCGCGGGCAGCAACGCCTTCATGACTCGCAACCAAGCGGGGCGTGCTCTCTTCAACTGCATCGTGCTCGGAAAGCGCCTCGAACTGCAGCCGAAGCCCGCGGTGACACCGTAAAGCGGCCATCGCGTCGCAGGATTTGGGTACCGCCCGCTAAACGCGTTCGTCCACGCTGTTCGCTGCAAAATGGAGAATGAAAAAGTCGAGTCCGGCATGACGATCGCGCGGGATCTCGGCGACGCATTCAGGGACGGTCCCCTTCTCCATCACACCGCGCTCCGCGGCAAGCGCAACCGATCTCGCGGACTTGTGGATCATGGCGGATCATGGCGGATGCTTGCATGCGAGGACCTCTTCGGACAGCGATCGATGCCAGTCGCACCGACAACTCCGCCCATCTGGTCCGTCAGGTTCATCGCGGATCGCCGATTGGATCGAGCAGTCGTAGTTGTCGCTCGCTACGTATCTCGAACGTTCTTCGGCGGCAGCGACCCGTTCCCGGCGGGCTCAGCCATCAAGGCGCGGCGTCGGAAAAGTCGGCGTCCCGCAAGCACGGACAGATAGACACCCACCACCGTGCTTCGAAGCATCCAGTCGTCGCACAGGAAGAGGTACACGACGGCCGATCCGAGCAGGCAACCCAGCGCCACGCGACGAAGGTCATGAAGGAGCGTTCGCGGTCCGTCGCCCAGCGGCAACAGCGCGCAGAGAAGCATCGCCACGAAGATCACTGCAGTCGCCGAGGTAGGCACGCGCACCGGCCAGCGCGTCAGGAGCGCGACGGTGAAAGAGAGCAGCGTGACAACGATGACCGTCGTGCATCCACGGCAAAGGTACAGACCGCCGATACGCCAGACATGATCGTGGTAGTCCGCTCGATCGTGGTCATGATGGCTGAAGACGTGGGGATTGTGATCAAGAACGAAGGCGAGGAAACTCGGTGGCTTGGCCTGCACCGGGCACGCCAGATACTGCGCAAGCAGCGCTCGCAGATGATCAGGGCATGGCCGCCCGGGGGCGTCGTCGTCCTGCGGGGATCGCCTCATCTTTCGTCGTCCTTCTCCGTCGCAGTGCGCAGCACTCCGACCGTGGGAGCGCCGGTCGAGGAAGGGGAATCAGTCCGTTCACCCTTCGTCGATCGGGCTGGCGACATCAAGATAGATTCGTAGATCGGTTTCGTCCGCGTAGCCGTCGCCGTTCAGATCGGCAGCCGCCGAGCCAGCGTTGCGTTGAAGCAGATAGCGCGCGAATTCGGCGACCGTGAGTCGACCGTCGTCATCGAGCTGAAATCGATGCATAATCGCCGCGCGAAGTTCACCCTCAGTGCTGCTGCGCTCGCCGAAGTCCGCGCGATCTCGTCGACGCCTCTCATCGACATCGTGATAGAGGCGGCGATCCTCCTCACTCAATCTCGCGGGTATGGTTGCATCCACCGCCTCACCGGCCGCTTCCGAGAGAAGCTCAGTCGTCTCGTCAGGCACTGTCGTCCACACCGCGTCGCGAATGGCGCGCACGGCAATGATCCGTTCGAGGTCGTCAAGCGTGCCGTCGCCGTCGGCGTCGAAGGTCGTCACCATAAAGCCTTCCAGTGTCGATGATGCCTTCTCGTCCCACGAGGTTGTCCGCGCCACCTCCAACAACGAGGGCGGTAAAGCAGCCAAGAACGACGCCCAGGTCACGGGCTGTTGGTTGACTTCGCTCATCGTCGCGTCGCGCTCCTCAGGAGAAAAAGCGACTTTCCCCGCGGGAGGCATAACCATGCCAGTCTGCGCCGAGGGCTCATCGCCGGCATTCCCCGGCGTTGAAGGAATCGTCGAGACGGTGAGGTGCGTCGGCGGCTCGGATCGCGATACCGCAGGCACTCTGGGTGTCGACGGGACGACATGCTCGACGCCGCGGCCGATAGTCACGTAGGTCACACCGCAAGCGGTCACCGCGACGACCGCGATCGTGCCTAACCAGAGGCGATGGCTCAAAGTATGGGTCATTGTCGAAATCAGTCCAATGGGTGTCGCGGATGAGAGATGCACCGCACGTTCAGTTGCCTCGAATGAACTTGCCGTCGAGCGGACCTGGGAGGACGTTGGTCAACTGCGTCCACGCGGCGTTGGAGAAGACGAGGTCTCCCGCCTGAGGCTC
Source organism: Phycisphaerales bacterium (assembly GCA_038318935.1). Lineage (GTDB taxonomy): Bacteria > Planctomycetota > Phycisphaerae > Phycisphaerales > SM1A02 > JAEUIT01. The sequence continues at coordinate 6,534 of JBBQCR010000055.1, read as the reverse complement.
CTGTATTCGCGTTCCGACGGCAGCGAGAGCGAACTGCGGCGTCGTCGGGAACGTCGACGCCGTCACGAACGCGGAGCCCCAGTCGACTCGGATGCGGGTGTTCCCTTCATACACCCAGATCCCCGAGATGGACACCGTGAGCGTGTTTCCGGTCGCGAGTTCGGTCGCAGTTTCCTCGTAGAGGATGGACGTTGGCACAATCGCGATCTTCGCGCGGGATCGGACCAGACCGACGGCCTGCGCGAACGCCTGCCCATCCGCGGGATCAATGTTGCTGTCCCCGTCGAGCCAGTAACCGAAGAAGATAGTCGACGCGGATTCTGGAATCGTTCCGGGGATCTCATAGGTTCCGAGCGCGCGATTCGGATCGACCGTACCGCCATTGACGCTGACGAAGCCGCTGCAACCGAAGGCTGCTGCGGAAAAGGCGTACACGACGGCCAGCGAAATGAAGAGGCCATCCGAAAACCATCGAAGGACGGATCGTCGCGAAGGCTCGTGAGGAGTGGACATGTGACGTGCTGCGCTTTCCGAGCGTAAGAGGCGACGGCGGCGCAAAGGACGGATGGCTGCGGCCGCTGGACTGGCGGTGGGATCTACCGGAAGGAAGCGGAATCGGGCTTGCAATGCCGAGGCGAAGTGTACTGCGCAGGCGGTTTGAAATGAACGTGCTCTGATTGTCCGGAAAGAGATGCGTGAGCGTCTCCCATACACAACGCGAGCGGAAGTACGTCTTGTCGGCCACGCCGAATGGTTCAGGCAGCGCGCCGACGATTTCACTGCAGAACATGCCTCCTTGTGCGCACGAGCCTACGCGGATCGGCGCGGTCACCTGCCTTGCGTTCCTTCAACTCCATGCGGACTCCTTCCTTGATGGACGATGAGTACGCCGCACGGCGCGCGGGAATCGTCCTATCGCGAGCCGAGAGCGACCAGCGACTCAAGCTCCTTCTTCAGTACGGCTGCGATTGCCACGTACCGCTCGACCGCCTTCGCCAATCTCTCCTCATCCCGGTCCTCGATGGCCTCCGACAGCAGCGGCAGCATGGACGCCGCGTACCCCGAGTAACGATCGGTCGCCGCGAAGAGATTGCGAAACCACACTCGGTTGGGAAGTCCCGCGTCATCAAGCCACGCACTTCGCATCGTCCGCAACCGAATGTTCGCGCGTTGCGCAAGCTCAGCGTCGCCGCGGAGTGATACCGCCCCTGAACTCACTTTCATCGCAATCGGGCGGAGTGCCGCGAATGCCTCGATCGCTGGCCCAAGCGATGTCCGCATCGACGCCTTGGTAGCACGTTCGTTCGCGGCCGCGAGGAGCCGCTCCGTGTCACGCACCACACTCAATGGATCGTCCGCGAGCAGTACGCCACTCGCGAGTTCCGCGATGAGCGCGTTGTTGACACGCGTCACCAGCAACGCGGATCGATAGTCCTCGCCGACAGTGCGCCGATACCAAGCGACGGTGTCGTAGTTGGAGTGATACGAAGTGCCGGGAGCGCCTTGCGCACCGATAGAGATGCTCGGCACTCCTGCGTGGCACCAGAAACCGACGTGATCGGATCCGCCACCAAGGTCACCGAACGATGGTGAGCGCTCGGTTGCTGGAGCCTTCGGCGTGGTCCACGCCTCGAAGACGGGCTGTCCGTCGAACGGCGAGATCGCCCGCTTCGTCGCCGCGACGATTGCTGGGCGCATCGATGGGGATGCGCCTGCGCCGAACCGATCTCCCATCGATGCCATGTCGAGGTTGATGTACGCCACCGCACCTTGTTCGAGTTCCTTTCGGCGTGATTCAACCCATTCGGTGCTGCCGATGATCCCGAACTCCTCTGCTCCCCAGGCCGCGAACACGAGGGAGCGATCGGGGCGCTGACCTCGCTTGGCGGCGTCGGCGAAACACCGCGCGGACTCCAGCAGCACCATGGTGCCGGCCAGCGGGTCCGCCGCGCCGAAGCACCACGCATCGTGGTGGCAGCCGACGACGACCATCTCCTGCGGCAAGGTCGCACCCTTGAGCGTCGCGATGACGTTCGCGGTCTTTCCGATGAATCGCTCCTGACGGATCACCAGCCTCACCTGAAGCGCCGCGCCGCCTTCATAGCGATACAGCTGCTTGATGCCGCCCTTCCATTGCTCATCAACAAGTCGCTCGCCCTTCATGCGAGCGATGATGCGCTCCGCCGCGGCGTACCCGATCGGCTGCACGGGAATCGTGGGGAATCCGAGGGTGCCGGGGTCGAGGCGTTTCGCGTCGTGCGTCGCTTCGATCCCCGGCGTGAGCGGATCGCCGGGCCATGGCAGCGTCAGCAGTGACCCGCGTTGAATGCACGTGTCGTTGGCCCACGTGCCTTCCGGCCATGTCGTTCCCTTGGTGAAGCCGCTGTCGGCGGGATCGGTGAAAATCAGCAGCCCTGCAGCTCCTGCTTCTTCTGCAAACTTCGCCTTGTAGCCACGGAAGTTGCCTCCGTACCGGGCGAGGACGATCTTCCCTTGCACGTCGATGCCGAGTTCCTTGAGCCTGAGGAAGTCCTCTCGCGTTCCGTAGTTTGCGTAGACCACTCCGGCCGTCACGTCAGCGGAGCCGCTGTACGCGTTCCACCCGTAGCTGAGATCTGGATGAGCCGTGGCCGGATCTTCGAGAAGATTGCGCTCGCGCAGGTCGAGCGAGAGAACGCCGCGACGCGTTCCCTCCGGAACCTCCTCGCCGACGATCTCAAGACGAGCTTCGATCGGGCGACATAAGAACGGCTCGAATTGATGCACTTCGACGTCAAGTCCCATGTCGCGAAACGCCTTGGTCAGACGTTCAATCTCACGCAGATCACCGGGCGTGCCGGCGACATGAGGTTCGCTGGCCAGCAACTCGTGAATCGTCGCGAGCGATCGCGCGTCGGCGACTGCGTTGGTCGCATCGGTCAGCGCCGGGGCATCTGCAGCAAGAACGCAGGTCAGCAGAATCGGAAGAGAAAGCATGGTGGGATTCAGCGTTCGAGGTAATCGAGATCGACATCGAAGGTCTCGCGCATGAACGCGAGCGCGATGGCACCGATGGTGATGCACGAGAGACCGACGAGTATTGTGGCGCCGACGACCCCCAACGAGGTCGTCTTCGTGAGAAACCAGATGTCGACAATCGGCACGGCAGCACCCCGCACAAAGTTCGGGGCGCTGGTGGTGACCGTCGCGCGAAGATTAGTTCCGAACTGTTCGCTGGCCACTGTGACGAAGAGCACCCAGTAACCGGTCGTCGCGCCGAGCGCGCACATGAGCATGTAGAAGGTCATCGTCGACGCGCCGCCGAAACGCATCAGCACGACGATCGCCATCGCATACAGAAGCATGAACAGTCCGATCACCACCTTACGCCGACGAAGCGACTGACTCAGCAATCCGCTGATGACGTCCCCGAGCACCACGCCGACATAGGCCCAGATGATGGTGATGCCCGATGTCGGAGGCGGATCGAGACCCAGTGCCTTGCCGATCTCGGGGGCAAAGACGAACAGAACACCCCCAGCGAACCAGATGGGCATGCCGACCAGAATCACGCGGAGAAACCTGGCGAGTCTGGAGAGCGGCCAGAGCAGCATGAGTGGGTTGCCCCGAACCACGCCGGACTCAAGGGCGCCACGGAAGATGCCGCTCTCGAGCAATCCCACACGAAGCGCCAACAGCATGATGCCCATCACGCCACCGATGCCATAGGCAACGCGCCAGCCGTTCTCAGGGAACCGTCGCGTGAGCTCCTCGCCAACGAGCCCCGCAGCCACCGCTCCCGCAAGACCGACAGACGCGACGATCGTCGTACCGATGCCGCGTGATCGCTTCGGGAGCAACTCGCTCACGAGCGTGATACCGGCTCCAAGTTCGCCCGCGAGACCGAACCCCGCAACGAAGCGCAGCACGCCGTAGGTATAGACATCGAACACAAACGCGTTGAGCAGGTTGGCGATGGAATAGAGGATGATCGAGCCGAACAGCACCGCCAACCGACCGCGGCGGTCGCCGATCACTCCCCAGACCACGCCGCCGACGATCATGCCCGTGAGTTGGGCATTGAGAAGGATGCGCCCCCACGCGGTGACGTCCTCGACTTGCAGAGCGCGAAGACTCGGGATGCGCAGGATCGCGAAGAGAACCAAGTCGTAAATGTCGACGAAGTACCCCAGCGCTGCCACCAGCACCGCCAGCTTCACGGCCTTCTGGGGAACGGAGGCATCGTGCATGAGGTTTGATTCGCTCACGCCACCGATGCTACTGCACCGAAGCGATCACGGGGAGGCGAGCGCTCTGGCAGCCAGCGCGTTTGCCGTGTGCGCGGCGGGCTCAAACCAACCGTCGGGTGGTGTCCACTGCTCATCGATCAACTCCGCGTCGATCGACTGGATGTAATGCTTGACTGCCCCGATTCCAACATCTGTTCCAGGTCCGTTCCAGCCCCAATGAATCGCGCGAATCCGGAGCGGGCCACCAGCCTGCGCAGGCTCGAAGCGGATCTTCACATCGTCAGCCGCCGCAGGATCGGCCGTCACCTTGCGACCGTGACAGAACTGTGTCCCATCGCGCGGGTCGATCTCGATCGCGATGTCGTAGTCGCGCTCCAGCCGGGCGAGCGTCTCCTCGATCGAAGGAACCGCGATGTCCTCCTCCAGAGGCGCTAGCCACGACCGAAGAACCGCGACGTCGCTGCCGCTGAAAACCTCGCCCGCAGCGGTTCGTCGCCAATAGGAGCGCTGGCCATGTCCAAGCACTATGTGCTCGTCTCCTTGGGTCACCAGTTCGAGCGCCCAAGCACCATGTCCGTCGACCCCGACTGTGCCAGCGAGCGTCTGCGGTCCTTCGTTGGATTGCCGATGAACGCTGAGCGCGTAGAGCCGAGGTCCCTGCGCTCGATGCACCTCGGCAAGCGATTGCACGGTTCGATGCGCCGCAGTCGCGCGGTACCAGATGCCGATCGACGCAACGAGGAGCAATCCCGCAGCCATTGCAACCCACAGGCGCGACCATGCGATGCGAGCCAACTCCGGCGAGGCACCAGCGCCGCTGTCATCGCGAATGCGAGCGAATGCGGCGTCGGTCAGTCGCTCGGCGCGGACCGATTCGTCGGCCGCGAGTTGCCCAAGGAGCGCGTGCACGACGCATAGCTCGGCAGCGCGTCGCGCGTCCTCGACCGCGAGTGGCGCGGGAAGCTCGTGGTTCAACAACGCATCAACAAATCGATCGGCGTTCACGTGCATGTTCCCAGCACCTCGTGTCGTTTCAGGCACTCAAGGAGTCCGGATCGAGCCCGCTGCAAACGCTTGCGCATCGCGTCGTGGCTGACGCTGACCTGAGTCGCTGCGATCGTCGCGGGTAGGTCGCGGCGATAGCAGAGGTCGATCGCCTCACGTTCCTCCGCCGACAAATGTTCCATGCACGAACGGAGCGTTGCCGTGCGTTCGGCAAGCGTGTCACCCTCCCTGCCGTCGATCGCCGACATCTGTCGTTCGATCCCTTCCACTACGGCCGCATCACTCACAATCGCGTCATGCCGCTTGCGGGCGGCCGCGAAGAGGCAATTGCGGGCGATGCCTCGCAACCAGGGCTGGATCGGCTTCGTCTTGTCGAAGCCGTCGATGCCGCTCCACGCAGCCAGAATTGTATCCTGGTACACGTCGTCCACCAGTTCGCGATCGAACGCGAGCGAGCGAATGAAAGCGCGGAGCATGTCGCTGTGCTGCCGCACGAGGATCTCGAAAAGGTCCAATCGGTCCATCTGGACGTCCGTCACGCGGGACACCCGACCGGGTCGTTTGCCGCGACGGCGACAGATGTGACCACGGATCGGGCCCGCGCACCGAAAGTGTACAGGTCAGCATTCGGGCCGCCTTGAAGAAGGCATGTACCGGTACCATCCGGTGCGCCATGACCACCGTCTCCCACATCTGCCGATCTCGCGTCGCGACCTCCATCATTCTTTCGCTTTCGCTTTCGACTGTGGCGATCGCAGACCTCTCCTTGTCGCCTGTGCTCTCGGACCATGCAGTGTTGCAGCGAGACATGCCAGCACCGATCTGGGGCCGGGCGACACCCGGTTCGGTAGTCGAGGTTCGTTTCGCGGACCAGAAGGTCGCCGGGAAGGCCGACAGCAGCGGCGCTTGGTCGATTGAACTCGCGCCACTCGCCGCAAGTTCCGCACCGCGGGACCTGGTGATCACCGCAGGCGACGATCGCATCACGCTGCACGATGTGCTCGTCGGTGAAGTCTGGCTCTGCGGCGGCCAGAGCAACATGGAATGGTCGATGGGTGCAACGAGGGACTTTGACACCGCTCGGGCAGAGGCCGCGACCGGCAAGCGCAGCAATATCCGGGCGCTGAAGATGCCGCACACGCAAGCCGAGCAACCTATCGGTCGCAACGAGGCTCGCTGGCGGGTGACCGACGGCGAGTCGATCGGCGCGATCACCGGCGTCGGATACCACTTCGCGACAACGCTCAGTGACATGCTCGATGTACCGGTCGGAATTCTCGATATCAACTGGGGCGGCACT
>JBBQCR010000054.1:0-13044 GCA_038318935.1 Phycisphaerales bacterium | reverse complement strand
CGCCGGCGATCGCCACCATCAATCGCCTTCGCCGTGAGGTGCCGTTGCGGTGGCCGGCCGGACACTTCGACGCGATGATGTTTCCTGTCGCCCTCGAGTGGCTCACCGTCGCCACACCGCGGGTGATGTTCATCGGCCTCGGAGAAACCGACGAGTGGGCGCACGAGGGCGATTACGCCCGCTATCTGGAGGCGGCTCACCGGGCGGACATGTACATCGCAGAACTCTGGACGACGCTGCAATCGATGCCCGAGTATCGCGGTACGACCACGCTCATCATCACCACCGATCACGGCCGTGGATCCAACGAGGCCGGACCGCGCGAGTGGAACAACCACAACACCCGCACCGTCGGCTCGCACGAGATGTGGGTTGGGATGATCGGACCGGAGATTCCGGCGCGCGGAACGATCAGCGGCGGTCCCACCCTGCATCAGGCACAGATCGCAGCCTCGATCGCGCGGGCGGTTGGGGTCGACTGGTGCAAGGAAGAGCCGCGGGCAGAAGCCCCGATCCCGCTGAAGTAGACCACGGCGGTACGCTGCATCCATGCTGCTTTCTCTCGCGCTGGCCGCGCTCGTTGTGCACGACATCGTTCAAGCGCCGCGCTTCGTCGAGTCGTCGGCGTCGCTCGGACTCGCCGAGTTGTCCGCGGCGCGCGTTGCCGTCGCCGATCTCGACAACGACGGTCGACCAGACTTAGTCGTCAATCGCGATCAGGTCCTGCGCAACGTCGCGGATCCATCCGCACCGAGCGGCCTTCGTTTCGTGCCGGTGGCTTCGACCATCGTCGCCGCCACCAACGACGGCAAGCCCGACGGCGTGACGGTATTCGTGGACCTCGACGGCGATGGCATTCCGGACGCGGTCACGTTTCGCTCGGTCGACAGCAAGCGTGCGGCGGAGGAGTTGCAGGCCCCGGAGGGTCAGCGTCCTCCGCATGCGTGGTGGCAACGGGGAAAGGGCGACGGCAGCTTCGAGAGCGTGACCGTGATCGACGCCACGAAACCGGCGACCGCCAGCGCGATCGCGGCTGGCGATGTCGATCGCGATGGCCGGACGGATCTCTTCATCGGCAATTGGTACTCGGCGTACGGCGCGTCGAACGAGGCGTTTACCGCGGACCTTCTGCTCAATCGCCGCGGGGCCGATGGCGCAGTGCGATTGGAGCGAGCGACGCTGCCGGAAGACGCAGCGACCTTCGACGAAGCCAATGACGCCGCGGGGCGACCGATCTACGGGGCGCTCATCGCTGAGATTCTCCCGCGACGCGACGCCGCGGCTCCACAACTTCTCGCCCTGGCCTACGGTCGCCGCTGGAATCGCTTGTACGCCCGCTCGGTGGAAGCGAATACCTGGAAGGATGTCGCGCCACTCACCTTGTTCGACGGCGACGCCGATCGCAGTGGCGAGTATCCGGTGTGGTTGAAGGAACGAGCCGCAACGGATCCGCGATTTGCGCGTGAAACCGAACAGCCTTACCGCACCGGCGGCAACACCTTTGACGCGGCGATCGGTGACGTGAACAACGACGGGCGCTTCGACGCGTTTGTCGTCGAGATCACGCACGCCTGGGCGGGATCGTCCGCCGATCGGTCGCGGTTTCTCATCAATACCCCGGCCGAAAATAGCGCCGGCCTCGTCTTCACGTCTTCGCCGACCTACTGCGTTGATCGAATACCAACCGAAGGCGACGACGATGCCTTGCGACGATGGAACCAAGGCGATCTCTTTGCGGAACTCGCGGACGTCGATCACGATGGACGGCTCGATCTTTTCATCGCCAGTGGTGACTATCCCGATCCACGACCCTTCGACGAACGGCTGCGTCTCTTTCGGCAACGGAGCGAGCCCGGTACGGACGGTCGGCTGTTTGAGGACCTGACGCTTGCTGCCGGCATCGATCACGTCGGCTGCGGGCAGATCGCTGTCGCCGACTTTGATCTCGACGGCCGACTCGACATCGTCGCGGGCCAGTCCTTCACGCGATTCACGCCAGAGATGGCCGCAGCCGCTGGTGGCACGCCGAAGGTCCACCTGTGGCTCAATCGCACCGGTGGCGAGCGAACATCTTCGTCGATCGAGCTCGTCCTTCGTTCGAAAGGTCGCACGCCATACGGGGCGATCGTCACCGTGACGTGTCCCGGCGAGGGGCCGACCGCACATCAGGTTCGCCAACTCATGGGACCAGGCGGCCACTCGGGCAAAGAGAGCGAGGCGATCATTCACGTCGGAATCGGATTCGCGACGACGGCCCGCGTCGAGATTCTCTGGCCGACCGATCCGCCAACCACGACCACGTTGACCGACGTCGGCCCTGGCCGACGAACAATCGACGCGCCCTGAACTCCGCGTGTTGCACGGTACGATCACAGCTACGCCCATTTCCCTTGCAGCGATTGCCGGAGCCACCGCCAATGCCCTTTGAACGCACCGGATTCGTCGTCGACTCGATCATCGATACCTGCTTCCAGACGCCGCTGGTGCGACTCCAGAAAATCGTTCCGGAGGGTGGAGGACGCATTCTTCTCAAGTGCGAGTTCTTCAATCCCATGTCGAGCGTGAAAGATCGCATCGCCACCGCCATGATCGATGCGGCCGAAGCCGCAGGCATTCTTCGCAAGGACACGGAGATCATCGAGTCGACCAGCGGGAACACCGGCATCGCGCTGGCGTTCGTGTGCGCAGCACGCGGCTATCGGTTGACGCTGGTGATGCCCGAGTCGATGAGCGTTGAGCGTCGCACTGTTCTGCGAGCCCTTGGTTCGCAACTGGTGCTCACCCCCGCAGCCGACGGCATGCGCGGAGCGATTGCCAAGGCCGCGGAGCTGCACGCGGCAACGCCGGGGTCGTGGATGCCGCAGCAATTCGAGAATCCCGCGAATCCCGCGGTGCATGAGGCAACGACTGGACCTGAGATCTGGCACCAGACGCGAGGCAAGGTCGATGCGATCGTCGCGGGAGTCGGCACCGGCGGGACCATCACGGGCGTCACGCGATTCGTTCGTCGTCACAAGCCGGACTTCCGGGCCATCGCCGTTGAGCCGGACGCGTCGCCAGTCCTCTCCGGTGGTGCACCGGGCCCGCACAAGATCCAAGGAATCGGCGCCGGATTCATTCCCAAGAATTGCGACACCACACTCCTCAACGGAATCGAACTGGTCACCAACGAGGACGCATACCGCTGGGCCCGCAAGCTCGCTCGCGTCGAAGGTATCTTCGGCGGGATCTCGACTGGAGCAAATCTCTGCGCAGCCATGCGGATCGCCGCGACTCCGGCGTATCGCGGGGCCACGATCGTGACCATCGCCTGTAGCTTCGGCGAGCGTTATCTCTCAACGCCGCTGTGGGAATCCGACGAGTTGCCTGCGGCAGTGTGAGGGAAGGGGTTGCGGTTTCCTCGCTTCGGAGCGACAGTGGGCGGCATGCGTCCGAGTCCGTTCGCACTTGATCTCAAGAACGCCCGCAGGACGACGCTTCTCTTCTTCCTCGCCGTCTTCCTGACGTTTGCGCCGATGATGCTCCTGGGCATCAGGGTTCGCGAGCCCACATCGTGGACGACGATCGGACTTTGGATGTTTATCTCGGGCGGATGCGGGGTGCTCTGGGCGATCTCCGGCTCGATCATGCCGCGCCTCTTTCCGGTCGCCATCGCGGCGCAGGCCGTTGCGGCTTGGAGCATCGCGAAGCCGCCGCTTGAGATCCTTCGCCTCGATCCCCAAGGCTTCGCGCCCTTGGGCCTCATCGCGATGTTCTCGATCGCCACGGGATACGCGTGCTTTGTCCGCTTTCTCAATACCCAAGGTGCGCGGGCGATCGGCCTTTGGACCGAAATGGACCTCGCAAAGCGCATCCACGCCCATCTGGTCCCGCCGGTGCGAGTTCGGTTTGGAGTCTTCGATGTCGCGGGGCGTTCGCAAGCCAGCGGCGCGATGGGCGGTGATCTTGTCGATGGCGTGATGCACTCCGATGGCACGCTTGAGGTGCTCATCGCCGACGTCTCCGGCCATGGCGTGCGGGCGGGCGTGGTGATGGCGATGATCAAGTCGTTGCTTGCCGCCGAGCGCGAACGGACCGCCGACGGTTCGTCGCCGCTGCCGCTGATCGAAAGTCTCGAGTCCCTCAATCGGGTCCTGTCGGATCTGGCCGAACCGGGCATGTTCGCAACGATGGCCATCGCCCGCGTTGCCCGCAACGGCGCAGTGCAGTACGCGCTGGCTGGACATCCGCCGATATTTCTGCGCCGTGCCGATCGCACGATGGAATCGCTGGAGATCGGATCAATGCCTCTGGCCGTCGTGCGAAACGTCGAGTTTGAGATCGGGAGCGCGACGATGCGACCGGGCGACGTGCTGGCTCTCTACAGCGACGGACTCGTTGAGGTCAACACCGGGCCACGCGGCGCGGGACCGCAGATCGGCATGAAGGGCATCGAGATGGCGATTGCCGGCCTGCCGAACGATTCTGCCGACGGCCAACTCGCGGCCCTGTTCGCGGCGATCAAGGCCCGCTCGACCGATCCCGAACCGCTGGACGACCAATCGGCGCTGCTCCTTCGCTTCGCGGCGACGCCGGGGGGGTGAACCGCAGCAACGATCACGTTTCCCCTGAAGGCAGGCCGGAAATGGCCGAAGCAGGCTGTCCATTGCCGCACGCCATTGCCGCACGCCATTGCCGCACGGGGACCCCGCATCGCGCCGCTGCGTTACCCTGTCACCAACCCCGATCATTCCGATCAGGTTCCGGAGACTTGTTCGATGCCCCGTTTGCAGCCGTCGCTCCTCATTGCCGTCGCCCTCGCCGCGTCCACGCTCACGTCCACCCTCCACGCTGCGCCTCCAACCAAAGAGGAGATCGCCACGCGGGTGCAGGAGTTCTACAAGGTCTACGAGAAGTTCCCGCAGATTGAAGGGCAGCCAACGCCCGCGCAGATGGAACAGATCAGAGCCCTCATGGCCGACGCTGCGAAGAAGGGACTTGACGGCATCAACCTCGCGGAGCTCGATGCCGAATCTCGGCGTGCGCTCGGTCCGATCATGCAGGCCTCGCCCGAAGCCCGCAGCGCGATGCAGAGCATGCTGAAGGACGCCGCCGCAAAGCCAACCGTCGACGGCTTCGCCGCAGCGGTCGACATGATTGACTTCGCCGATCCGACCGGCGGACCGCCAGTCGATCTGATCGTCGCGGCGCTCGATCACCCCGCGGCGACCGAAGGATTCCGCGCTGGCAAGGGTATGAACCTCCTGTTCATGCTCGATGCCGTCCCGGAAGCGACGTTGAAGACCAAGGCCGATCGGCTTGCGTCGCTTGCCAACGCGATGGACGACAAGGCTTCCAACGAGGCATTCATGGCTGCGCCCTCGCTCGCGAAGACCCTCGCGACCGCGATGCCCAAGGATGACTTCGAAGCGATTCGCTCGAAGCTCGCGGCCCAAGCAACCGCTCGTGCGAGTGTTGCCAAGGACGATGGTGAAAAGAAGATGCTCACCCGCGTCGCCGCCCGCTTGAACGGAGCCGCTCTCAAGGGAGAACTGCTCGGGCACGCAGCACCGGCGATGAACGTGACCTGGATCGATCCGGGCGACAACGTCACCGCGTGGAAGTCACTCGCTGATCTCAAGGGCAAAGTCGTCGTGCTCGACTTCTGGGCGACGTGGTGCGGACCGTGCATCGGCAGTTTCCCCAAGGTCAAGGAACTGCGCGGCGAGTACTCACCGAACGATCTTGAAATCATCGGCGTCACCAGCCTGCAAGGCCGCGTCTTCCACAAGGGCCAGCCGCCGGTCGACTGCAAGGACAATCCGACCAAGGAACAGGAAGAACTCGCCAAGTTCGCCAAGGACATGGGCGTCACCTGGACAATCGCACTCACCGAGCAGGATGTCTTCAATGCCGACTTCGGCATCGACGGCATTCCGTTCGTCGCGATCCTCGATCGCGATGGCAACGTGGTGAAGGTCGGCCTGCACCCGATGGTCAATCACGACGAGATCAAGGCCACGATCGACGAGCTGCTCAAGAAGCCAGCGACCGATGTGCGCAGCAACGCGAGCGAGACCAAGCCCAACGGCTGATGGCGATCGTTGACGGTATCAACAAGGCGGCGATCGGGGAGCATGTCCCGATCGCCGCCTTGGTTGTTCTCTTCGCGCTCACCAACCGGCGCGTGGCGTCGGCTTCAGGAATCCGGACGAGCCCTCAACGCCAGCAAAGGCGAAGGTGTCGGCGTCGTACTTCAGCACCTTCGCTGCGCCGCCGCTGGCATCGGTCGTTGCGTAGCGGCTCGCGATCGCCCCCACCGCCAAGGCCTCGCACATTACCGCGGCGAGTTCGAACGGTGCGCGAGCCTTGCCCCGACCGAGGCACGCATCGACCCAATCGTGCCAGTGATTGGTGGTCTTCTGATCGTTCTCGTAGTCCTTCCGCTTCCCGTCGAGAAAGGCGAAGGGGAATTGACCTTGAATCGGAATCACGAGCACCCCGCCGTCGCCGACGAGGATCGCCGCGCCGTCGCGGGGCAGCGGCAGGCAACCGTGATCGTCCTGTTCCTTGCGATCGCTCGGTGCGAGCGTGGCGGGAAGCCCCAAGGCTTTGAAATCAGGAAGCCGACCGCCGTCGTACCAGACGAACTCAACGCCCTCACTTGCGGTGAGCGGAGTCGGCGCGAACTTCATCGTCACCGTCTGCTGGTTGGGGAATTCATCCTCAGTCCCGTCCGGCGCGTTGCAGGTCAACTGCGTCGGCAAGCCGAGACCAAGGGCGTAGTACGGCATGTCCATGATGTGACACGCCATGTCACCGAAGGCACCAGTGCCGAAGTCGCGCGTGCCGCGCCAATTGAACGGGGCGTAGATCTCCTTCTTGTACGGCCGCACCGGCGCGGGCCCCAGCCAGATGTCCCAAGCAAGATCGCTCGGCACCGGATCGCTGCCCTGCGGTCGCGGGTTGCCGCTGGGCCACCAACCGGCGGGTCGATCGGTCCACGCGTGCATCGCACGGATCTTGCCGACCACACCCTTCTTCACCAGTTCGTAGGCCAGCCGACGTTCGGCGACCGCTGATCGCTGCGTGCCCATTTGGGTCACGAGCGCGGGCTTGGCTCGCGCCGCCGCCGCAAGGGCTCGGTTTTCGCTGGCGCCTCGGGCCAGCGGCTTTTGCGTGTAGACATGCTTGTTGAGACCGAGCGCCGCGAGACTCACGATCGCGTGGTTGTGGTCCGGCGTCGACACCGAGACTGCGTCAAAGGTGTCGCCAAGCTTGGCGAACATCTCGCGCCAATCGTGGAACTTGGCGACGTCCTTGTAGGGATCGTTGCCCTTGTCGTCCTTGCCTGCCTTGTTGAGGATTCCGCCGTCAACGTCGCACAAGCCGACGATCTGCACATCCTTGTGTTTGGCAAGTTGCCCGAGGTCGGTCTCGCCCATGCCACCGCACGCGACTTTCGCGATCGCCAACTTTCCGTTGGGACCGAGCGTGGTGCGACGCGGAGACGCGGACGCGAGAGCCCCGAACGGACCGCCCGCGAGCGAGAGTGCAATGGTCGCCTTGAGAAAGTCACGACGTGGAGGGTGGGAAGGCATCCGGGCACGTTACCGCGCGAGCGGAGGCCGGGCGCGTGTCGGTCGAGGCGGATACTCTGCTCTTGTCTATGGCGCATCCGATCGCTCCGACCATTCACCTGCCGGTCCTCCGATCCCCACCATCGTCAGGACCGGCGACCGGGCCACCCGAGAGCGAGCGAACGCGAATCGCTGAGGATCTCCGCCGACTCGGGCTGAAGGATGTGCGCTTCGGCAAACAGGAACGGATGCTCTACGCCACTGAGGCGAGCATCTACCAGATCGAGCCGATCGGGGTCGTTGTTCTCGATCGCCCGGACGAGGCGGTCACCGTGATGCGCTACTGCGCCGAGCGGCAACTTCCGGTTCTCCCGCGCGGCGGCGGTACAAGCCTCAACGGCCAGACGGTGAACCTCGCGGTGGTGCTGGACTTCAGCGCCCGTTGCCGGGAGATCCTTTCGATCGATGTCGGTGGGAAGCGTTGTCGCGTGCAACCGGGTGTGGTTCTCGATCAGTTGAACGAGACGCTCAAGGCCAAGGGACTGACCTTTGCACCCGACCCCAACACCGGCGGGCACAACAATATCGGCGGGATGATCGGCAACAACTCTGCTGGCGCCCACTCGATCCTCTACGGCCGCTGCGTCGAGCATCTGCTTGGCGTCGATGCGGTCTTCGCCGACGGCAGCGTGCATCGGCTCGAGGAAGGCTCGTGCGAGCGCGATCCGGTGCAGCGTGAACTCGCCCGGCGGATGTCAGCGATCGTTCTTCCGTTGCGCGACGAGATCCGTCGCCGATTTCCAACGATCGTCCGTCACGTCGACGGATACAACCTCGATCTCTTTCTCGATCAGCTTGATCGTTCGACCCCGGGCACGTTCGATCGCGTCAATCTCGCGACCTACGTGTGCGGTTCGGAAGGCACACTCGCGACGATCATCGAAGCGGAACTCCGCTGTGTCGATGCGCCGACACGCACCGGGCTGGCGATCGTCGGTTTCGATTCCGTCGACGCATCGCTCGCGGCGCTCGCGACCATACTCTCGACCGTGCCCGCCGCGGTCGAACTTGTCGACGACACGATCATCGGCCTCGCTCGACAGAACACCGAGTACGCCGCCTACGTCAGCCTCATGCCGCAACCGGTCTCCGGTCGACCGCTGGGTGCGGTCATGTACGTCGAGTACTTTGGCCATCGCGAAGGCGACATTGAAGACCATCGCGAAGGCGACATTGAACACAAGTTCGCAGAGCTACGGGCCAAGCTTCCCGACGCGCCGTTGCAATGCCATCTCGATGCCGCGGCAATGAAAAAGGCGTGGACGTTGCGCCGGGCGTGCGAGCCGCTCCTGCACGGCATTCCCGGATTGCGCAAGCCCATCGGTTTCGTCGAGGACACCGCGGTCGATCCGAGTCGCCTGCCGGGATTCATCCGCGAGTTCAAGGAGATTCTCGCCAAGCACGGCACCTTCGCGGCGTACTTCGCCCATGCCAGTGTGGGCTGTCTGCACATTCGACCGATGCTCTCGCTCCGGGCGGCCGAAGATCGCGAACACATGATGCGGATTGCCGAAGAGATCACTGATCTGGTGGTCCGGTACGGCGGGGCGCTCAGCGGCGAACACGGCTCTGGCCGTTCACGTTCGCACCTGGCGGAACGGTACTTCGGGGCCCCGCTCTGCGAGGCGATGCGAGCGATCAAGAGACTGTGGGATCCCGATGGTCGAATGAATCCCGGCAACAAGATCGGGAACGAAACCGACGGCACCGATCCGCGCGCCATGATCGAGGGGCTGCGCGTGCGTCCGGCCGAACGGGTCTTGAGCGCCGACGGTGCGGCGACCTACTTCACCTACGAGAAGGAGCATGGCTTCGGCCACGCGGTCGAGGCATGCAACGGCGCTGGTCTCTGTCGGCGCCTGAGCGCTGGCACCATGTGCCCGAGCTACCAAGCACTCCTCGACGAGCGGCATTCGACGCGCGGGCGCGGCAATCACCTGCGTCTGGCGATCACCGGGCAGCTCTCGGAGGATGGTTCGAAACCCTCCTGGGACGATCCCGAGGTGTACGAGACGTTGCGGCTGTGCCTCTCCTGCAAGGCCTGCAAGTCCGAGTGCCCGACCAACGTCGACATCGCGAAACTCAAGGCCGAGTACCTCGCGCAGCGCTATCGGGACGAAGGCGTGCCAATGCAAGCCCGAGCGTTCGGCGCCATCCGCTTTTTGAACACGATGGGTTCGCTGGTCCACCCAATCGCCAACGCCATGGCGTCGTTTCCGCCCTTTCGCGCGATCCTGCAGAAGACTCTCGGGATCGATCGGCGCCGAAGTCTGCCACCCTTTGGCGCGTCGGCGGTCCGCTGGCACGCGAAGCGAAAGACGACCGCTCCCGGCGAAGCGCCGACGGTGCTGCTCTTCGCCGACTGCTTTTCCACCTTTAGCGAACCGCAGATCGGGCGGGCGGCGATCGAACTCCTCGAAGCCTTCGGCTATCGCGTGGTGATGCCCAACCTCGGCTGCTGCGGTCGGGCCCAGATCTCGATGGGCGATCTCGCGCGAGCGACGATCACCTGCGCGGCGACGGCCAACGCCCTCCTTGAGGCGATCGATCGGGAGAAGGCAATCGCCGTCCTCGGTCTCGAACCAAGTTGCCTCTCGGCGATCAAGGACGATTGGCAAGACCTGACGATGGACGTCGACCGCACCAAGCTCGCGCGAATTCGCGACATGAGTTCGCTGGTGGAAGAGTTCCTCGAAAACCGCTGGGACGCCCACCCGACGCGCCCCACGTTTCGTTGGCCCGAAGGCGCGACGCTCGCGCTGCACGGACACTGCCATCAGAAGGCCCTGTGGGGCGTCGAAAGTTCCGCCGGGTTCCTGCGCCGCATCGCGGGGCCGCACCTCGATGTCCTCGCCTCGGGTTGCTGCGGCATGGCCGGTTCCTTCGGCTTCACCGAGGACCGGTACGATCTCTCCATGGCGATCGGTGAGCGCAACGTCTTTGCGGCCTTGCGCGAGCGACCCGACGCAACGGTCTGCGCACCCGGCACCAGTTGCCGTCACCAGATCCTCGACGGAACGCGCCGCCACGCGTTGCATCCGGTCGAACTCGCGCACGCTCTTCTGAGTCCGTCTCGGTCGAAAGGAAACTCCGATCGTGGGTGACGCTCGCTCCGCCGCCGTTCCCGATCCGCACGAGGCGACACTGCTCATACAGCGGGCGTCGCAGGGCGATCCGATTGCCGCCGAGCGGCTGCTGCCCTTGGTGTACGCTCGATTGCGGGCGCTGGCCGGTTCCTACATGGGGGGCCGCATCGAACACACGCTGCAGCCAACGGCCTTGGTGCACGAGGCCTATCTGCGGCTCTTCGCGATGCAGGACGCGCCGCGCGACCGCGAGCACTTCCTGGCCATTGCGGCGATGGCCATGCGGCAGATCCTGGCCGACCACGCCCGGCGCCGAACAGCCGACAAGCGCGGTGGCGGCAAGTCTCGATCGAACCTTGACGATGCCGTTGCCGCCGGGTCTGTCCCGGCCGACGAGCCCGATGAAGATCTTGTCGCCCTGCACGAGGCGCTCGAACGTCTGGCGAAGGCCGACGAACGGCGCTACAAGGTCGTCGAGATGCGCTTCCTCGGCGGTCTCACGGTCGAAGAGACGGCACGGGCGCTGCAACTTTCTGAACGCACGGTCGAGAGCGACTGGCGAGCCGCTCGAGCGTGGCTGAAGCAAGCGATCGGCTGACGACCTGCGTTCCCATCAGACGCCCAGCATGCGTTCGCAGACGATGCGGAGGGCCAACGCCCAGTCGGCCGCATCCTCCCGGGTCCATGCCGGACCGGCGACGTCCGCCATCGCGCCGACGAGTTCCTCGACGACCAGCGAATAGTGCTCGGTCCTGACCCCGTAGCCCCGGTGCCGATCGCCCAGTTCCTTCAGCGGCCGGGTCAACTCGTCGGGGCGCTGTAAGTGCTTGATGACGAAGTCCAGCATCGCCCCGAACTTGTCCCGTTGCCCCGAGAGGTCGTCCGGGAACATGGGGCGTAGCTGCGGTGCCCGCTCGAACAGGCGTTCGTAGAAGCGCGTCGTCAACGCTCCGGCCGGCGGACCACAGAGGGCGGCACTCGCCTCCAACCGCCCGGCCAGATCGGTGTCGAGCGGAAACGTGCAACCGGATTCGGTGAGGGCCAGAGGATGGCGGCGGATCGTCATGAACGATGCGCCACGCAGAACAGCCCGATGAGGCGCAAGGAAGGTTCGGTAAAGGAGCGAGAACTTTCGGCGACGAAAATCGCGGGACTCCGCGTTACCGTATCGAGTGGTGAGCGAGACGATGGACCCCAATCACGATGCCGGATCTCATGCTGGCCCCCAACCCACGGGCGACCAGACCCAGTGCGGCGATGTCCGCGCGGCGCTCGATCTCTTTTTGGAAGTGTGCGACCTCCCCAAGGCGCAGCAGGCCGTGTTCCTCGACGAGCGCTGTCGTGAGAACCTGCCGCTCCGTGAGGCGGTTACGCGAATGCTGGCCGAAGACGGCGGCGGGACCGTTGTCACACAAGCCGTTACGAACGCCAGCGGCCAGCCGGAAGCGGTGCGGCGCGGCGTCCGGTTCGATCGACCGCCGGTCCTGCAGGGTCGGTACCGAATCCTGCGCACCATCGGCGAAGGCGGCATGGGGACCGTCTACGAAGCCGAGCAGGTAACGCCCCGGCGTTTGGTGGCGCTGAAGGCGCTGCGAGTCGGAAGCCTCGACGCCGACGATGCGTTGCGCCGGTTCGCCCTCGAGGCTGAGGTGTTGGCCCGCCTGCAGCATCCGCACATCGCACAGATTCACGAGGCGGGGTTTGGCGACGAGATCGGCGACGGTCCGGCATGGATCGCGATGGAACTCGTCAAGGGGAAGCCGCTGGTCGTTGCGGCCAACGAACGGAACCTTGACCGGGCATCCCGCCTGCGGCTGTTCCTCAAGACCTGCGATGCCGTGGCCTTCGCCCACCGGCGCGGTGTCATTCATCGGGACCTCAAGCCGAGCAACATCCTGCTCGCGGAGCCCGAGCCCGGGGCGACCGGCGACGATGCCTTGGGTCGACCCAAGGTGCTCGACTTCGGCGTGGCGCGAGTGCTCGGCGACGCGTGGGAAGCGGCGACCGCCGTCACCACGCCGGGACAACTCGTCGGCACGCTGCCCTATATGAGCCCGGAGCAGATTTCTGGCGATCCCGATGCGGTCGACGTCCGGACCGACGTCTATGCCCTGGGCGTCATCCTCTTTGAGTTGCTGACCGGGCGCCGCCCGTACGACCTCAGGGGCAAGCACGTGGTGGAGGCGATCGCGATTCTCCGCGAGTCCGAGCCGCTGTCGCTGAGCGCCGTCGATCCGACCCTTCGCGGCGATCTCGAGGCGATCGTCCAACGAGCACTCACCAAGGAGGCGAAGCGGCGCTACCAGTCGGTCACGGAATTGTCGCTTGACGTCGAGCGA
>JBBQCR010000053.1:0-13115 GCA_038318935.1 Phycisphaerales bacterium | reverse complement strand
CAGGCGGAACGGCAGTCGCGACGTTGGATGAATAGCTAGCGAGGTTGTGGCTCGTGACGATCCATGAGACCGCGCGGAGCCAGGCGCTGAAGGAGCGTCGGGGGAAATACGGCGCAGAGTCCGGCGATCAATTGGTTGATGGCGCCGGGAATGACGACCGTCGTACCTCGCTCCGCTGCGTCGATGCCAATGCGGGCGACCGCAGGCGCGTCCATCCACAACCATGTCGGCAAGGTGTTCATGTGGGCGCGGTTGCCCATGACGTCGTGGAACTCACTGTGGGTGAAGCCCGGACAGACAGCGGTCGTCGTGACGCCGCTGCCCACGAGTTCCAGTTGCAGGGCACGGGTGAAGCTCACGAGCGCCCGCTTCACCGCGGAGTAAAGCGAACCCGCTGACTCGGGCGCGAAGGCCGCAAGCGACGCGATCTGAATGACGCGACCGAAGCCTCGTTGTCGCATGCCGGGAAGGACGCGGTGCGTGAGTTCCATCGGTGAGGTGAGCAACACGCGAAGGAACCGTTCATACTCGAGCCAGGACGTCTCACCGAAGCGCGTCGCGAGGCCGTACCCGGCGTTGTTGACGAGAACATCGATGCGGCCGCAACGGGTGAGGCACTCATCGAAGACCATCATGGTCGCCGCGGGTTCCGAGAGATCAGCCACGATCGTTTCCGCCCGGACGCCACGCAGCCGAATTCGCTCCGCGGCGGCCTCAAGTCGGTCTCTCCGCCGCGCGACCAGGACGACATCGTGCTGCCGCGCCGCCAGAAGTTCGGCGACCGCCAGACCGATGCCAGAGGAGGCGCCGGTGACGAGTGCGATGGGGCGCAGGGTGGCGGGGCGTGCGTGAGTGGTCGTCGACATCGCGGTTGGTTCCTCTCCACTATCATCGCCTCCTATGCCGCTTCTGTATCGCACGGCCGGCGAATCCCACGGGCCGGCGCTTCTCTCACTCGTTGATGGATTGCCCGCCGGTCTGGAGGTCGATGTTCCGTTCATCGACGGCGAATTGCGCCGTCGGCAGGGTGGCTATGGGCGCGGCGGTCGCCAGCGCATCGAGAGTGATGCGATCACGATCCTCTCCGGCGTGCGCCTCGGTCGAACGATCGGATCGCCGATCACGATGCAGATTCCCAACAAGGACAGTCGTCTCGACGATCTCACACGAACGCCTCCGGTGCATCGACCGCGTCCCGGTCACGCGGATCTCGCTGGGAGCGTCAAGTGGCTCACGACCGACTGTCGCGAGACGCTTGAACGTGCGAGTGCCCGCGAGACGGCGGCGCGGGTTGCGGCTGGTGCGCTCGCTCGCTGCTTTCTGCGAGCGGTCGGCATCGAGGTCTTTGGATTCGTTCGGGCAGTGCTCGACGTGCGCACCGACGTGCAGCCAGCACCGCAGTCGTGGCGAGCGCTTCGCGATGTGCGCGACGCGAGCGAGGTCTATTGCCCTGATCCGCTCGCCAGCGAGGCCATGATCGAACGCATCCATCGCATCAAGTCCGACAAGGACACTGCTGGCGGACTCGTTGAATGCCACGTCTTCGGATGTCCGATCGGCGTCGGCTCCTGTATGCGCTCTGAGGATCGACTCGACGCTCGCATCGGCGGCGCGGTCATGGGCATTCAGGCGTTCAAGGGCGTTGAGATAGGGCTTGGCCGCGAAAGCGCCTTCCGACCCGGATCGGCCGTTCATGATCCGATCGTCTACGACCCGTCGTTGCGCGACGAAAGGCACCTGGGTTTCACGCGGCCGTCCAACAACGCGGGCGGCCTCGAAGGCGGCATGACCAACGGCATGCCGGTGGTCGTAACGGGCGCGATGAAGCCGATCGCGACGCTTGGTCGCGGCATGCCCAGCGTCGATCTGAACACCAAGGAGCCCATGGGATCGCAGTACGAGCGAAGCGATGTCAGTGCTATCGCCGCCGCCAGCGTGGTCATGGAGAACGTCGTGGCTTTCGAAATCGCCCGGACGTTCCTGGAGAAGTTTGGTGGCGACACCATGATCGAAGTGCTCGCGTCGCTCGAAACCTACCTCGATCTGGCCCGTCAACTACCGCTGCCGTATCGCTGAACGGCAGTTCGCAGCTATTCTCAGCGTCGATGAAGCCTTCTGCCGCACCGACCATGTCGCATTCGCTTTCGCGCCCGATCAACACGATGCTCGCGCCGGTCGCTCTGGAGAGCGAGCGCATCCCGACCGCCGTGTACGCCCGCTCGCATGACGTGAACGTGGTCGTCGCGCGCGAGATCGCCAATCTCATCAAGTCGAAGGCCGTCGGAGGACTCCGCTGCGTGCTGGGACTCGCGACCGGTTCGACGCCTACGGGGATCTACGCGGAGCTCGTTCGCCTGCATCGCGACGAAGGCCTTTCGTTCGCCAACGTCGTCACCTTCAATCTCGACGAGTATTTTCCAATTCGGCGCGAAGAGCTTCAGAGCTACCACCGCTTCATGCGCGAGCATTTGTTCGATCACATCGACATCGATCCGAACAACGTGCACATTCCCGACGGCACGATTGCCGCCGAAGACGTGCGCGACTTCTGCGAGCGCTATGAGCGGATGATCGAAGACGCCGGCGGTATCGATCTGCAACTGCTCGGCATCGGCCGCACGGGACACATCGGTTTCAACGAGCCGGGCTCTGGGCGTCAGAGCCGCACGCGGCTGATCACGCTCGATTCCGTCACCCGCAAGGACGCTGCGAGCGACTTCTTCGGTGAGGAAAACGTCCCGCTGCGGGCCATCACCATGGGAGTCGGAACGATTCTTGCGGCTCGACGGCTGATGCTCGTCGCGTTCGGCGAAGGCAAATCGGCAGTGATCGCCAGAGCCATCGAAGGCCCGGTTACCGACAGCGTCGCGGCGAGTTTTCTCCAGCAGCACGCCAACGCCAACGCGTATCTCGATGCTGCGGCCGCGGCGGAACTCACGCGTTGCAAGTGTCCGTGGACGCTTGGAGCCGTCGAGTGGACACCGTGGATGGTGCGCAAGGCAGTCATCTGGCTTGCGAAGGAAACGAAGAAGGCGATCCTCAAGCTGACAGCCGAGGACTACAACGAGCATCATCTTCAGGAGCTGCTTGCGACCAAGGGAAAGAGCTACGACCTCAACCTGCAGGTCTTCCGTGAATTGCATCGGTCGATCAATGGTTGGCCGGGCGGCAAACCGTCCAGCGCCAAGCAAGTCGGCGACGTCGATCGTCCGGGGGATCGCATCTTCCCCAAGCGCGTGCTGATCTTCTCGCCGCATCCCGACGACGACGTGATCTCGATGGGCGGGACGCTGATTCGTCTCGTCGATCAAGGACACGAGGTCCATGTCGCGTATCAGACCTCGGGCAACATCGCGGTGTCCGATGCTGAGGCATTGCGTTTCGCGGATTTCGCCGCGGATTTCAATCGCATCTTCGGCTTTGATGGCGCTCGCACCGCGGACTTCGAACATTCGATGCAGCGAAAGCTGCGCGACAAGAAGCCCGCGACGGTGGACCCGATCGAGGTGCAGCAACTGAAGGGGCTCATCCGACGAGGCGAGGCTCGCGCTGCTGGACTCCTCTGCGGCGTCCCGGAAGAGCGATTGCACTTCCTTGATCTTCCCTTCTACGAGACTGGCCGCGTCCGCAAGAAGCCGCTTGGCGAGGACGACGTGCGCATCACCGTTGAGATGCTGCGGGCAATCCGTCCACATCAGGTCTACGCGGCGGGCGACCTCAGCGATCCGCATGGCACGCATCGCGTGTGTCTGACCGCTGTGTTTCAGGCACTGGCGCGTTGTCGCAACGATGATTGGTTCAGTGAGTGCGAGCCGTGGCTCTATCGCGGCGCGTGGCAGGAGTGGGGTATAGAGGACATCCAGGTGGCCGTGCCGCTCGCGCCGGACGAAGTTGCCCGGAAGCGAGCGGCGATCTTCCGTCACCAGAGCCAGAAAGACCGGGCGATGTTTCCCGGCGCCGATGACCGGGAGTTCTGGCAGCGGGCCGAGCAGCGGAATCGCGGAACGGCGGAGCTCTACGACGCCTTGGGGCTCGCGGAGTACGAAGCGATCGAGGCGTTCGTGCGCTGGGACGGCACGATGCTGGAGTGAGGGTGCTTCCGCGGCACATCACGGCGCGGCCGCGTCGAACAGTACGGGTCACTGAAATCCCGCGATGAAGACCATTCGAGACGATCTTGGCGGTGTGCATCCTGCGCCGACGCTGCGCGGCGGCCTCGCACCCGATCCGGATCATCCAATGACCCGGGCGATGGTCGCCCGCATTTCGGACAGCATGCACGGAGGCCGGCGCGGATGCGGCTTCATGATCCTGTATGCAATCCTCGTCCCGATCATCGTGATCGCCGCGACCGTGGCCGCCAACGTTGCGGATCGGGCGACCGACTCGCTGGCGATGGCCATCGTCGTATGGTTCGTCGTTCTGATCGGTGCGACGATCACGCTTGGTGTGCTGCTCACGCCGAGCATCCATCAACCGCTCGCGCTGGGACTTCGGTGGCTGGGTCGCTGCGGCTGCTGCTGCCATCCGATCGTGGGGGCGATCTCGACCAACGGCATGACTCGTTGCCCGGAATGCGGTGCCGCATGGACGACCGCGAGTATCCGCGACTTCCATGTCGCCGACGCGGACGTCCTTGGAGCCCGGCGATTGCGGATGTCGCTCCGTTTCCTCCGCGCGCCGCATGTTCGTTTTGCCGACGGCCGAGGCCGCTTCGTCGCCGTCAAGCTTCCGAAAGGCCGATGGATGCGGAGCACGCCGCAGTGGCGAGCGTTTCGCCGCGCGAGATCCATCCTGTGGACGACTATGGTGATCGCAGGACTCGTGATGCCAATCAACGTCATCTTCATGGTCCACATGGCTTCGACGCGGAGCGAGATGCCACTGTGGCCGGTGGTGCTGGTGCTTGGTTCGTTTCCAACGGTCCTGCTCTTCGCCATCATCGGATACCCGCTCATCGCGATCGCTCTGCTTCGTCGCGCGGGGATCTGTCCAGCCTGCGCGAATCCGCTTGATGCGGAGAAGAACTGCACTGCATGCGACGCAGCCTGGGGAGCGAAGGGACCGCGGCCACTGGTTACTTCGGAACGCGATTGAGCGTGTAGTACGCCTCTGGATGCAACAGCGGAAGCCCGTCGGCGCTGCGAACGCCGTCGGAATGCAGCTCGTGCACGTACATCGCGCGAAGTCCCTCAATCTCCAGATCGACCGACATGCGATCCGCGCTGACCGTCGCCTTCACCACACCGCACGGCTTGGTGTCCATCTCGTTGCTGCCGTAGGCCTCATGCAATTCGTAGGTGTACGAACTCATGTGGTACGAGGCGACGTTCGATGCCGTCGTCGCATCGACCGGAAGTGTGAAGTTCAGGCGAAAGCCTTTCGGCGTCGCGACCATCGTCTGCACTTCGAACGGAACCTTGCCTGTCCACACCGCCCGTTCAATGCCCCACTGCTTTTCACCGCGGGAACCCCAGCCGCGATTGGTCTCGCCGACGCAGAGCGATCCGTCCGGAAGCCACGCCACGCGGATGATGCCGGACTGAAAGCCCGAGCGGAACGGGAAGCATGCGCCCTGCCACTCGCCGTCGACGCGTTCCAGCGCCACGCGCATCAGTGAGGAGTGATGCTGATCACCCACGATGACTTGCCCCTCGAAAGGTCCGAACTTGCCGCCCGTGGTGTCCCACACGAAGCCAGCGATCGACTGTCCCATCTTGTCGTAGGGGAACCACACCGCGGGCAGACGAAAGTGCGGAATGAGCTTGACTGCTTCGGGCATGAGCAGGCCCTTCTTGGCGATCTCCTCGACGTTGCCTGGATACGTGACCTTCGACTCGGATCGCTTGCAGCTTTCGATGCCCCACGGATGGCCGTGAAAATCACCGGCCCGCAACTGTGAGAGCTTGTTGGTGCCGCACCATTCGCCCTGGTTGTCGGAGTAGAAGATCTCGCCATCCGGGCTTGCACCGACGCCGCAGGGTGAGCGCAATCCGGCGCACTCGAAGTGCGCTTTGCCATCGGCGGTGATGCGGACAGCCCAGCCGCGCCAGTCCTTCGCCCCAAACGGTTCGCTGCCGAACGGACGATTGAGGGTGATCCAGAGATCGCCGTTCTTGTCTTGCACGGGGCCGAAGCAGTACTCGTGGTAGTTCCCTGAGATGTCCCAGGCCTGACATACGGTTTCGAGCCGATCGATGCGCCCATCGCCGTCGTCGTCGCGCATCCGCGAGAGCTCGCCGCGCTGGGCGACGTAGATCCAGTCCTTCGGCCCTTGCCAGCCCTTGGCGGCGAGAAGTCCCAATGGCTCCTGCAACCCGTCGAACGCAAGCGAGAACTTCGGTTCCTTGGACCATGGCTGATCGATGATCCACACTTCGCCGCGACGGGTGCAGGCCATGATGCGATGGTCATCGTGCGGCAGAAGTCCGCCCGCTTCCAACACGATCGACTCTGGTGCTTGCACCGTGTCGATGCGCCAGTAGTCACTCTCAGTGGGCGGAGCCGATAGGACGGCGACGGTCAGCAGCGAGGACACGAACATCATGGTCATCATGAACATGGGGATCACCACGCGATGTCGAAGCGGACCGTCGCGCGGTAGCGCGGCGTCTCGCCCTCGACGTACTTGAAGTCAACCGGAACGAGCAACTCCTTCGTCGGACCGCCCAAGCCATCGATCGTGCGGACGAAGGCGCCCTTACTCTCAAGAACGATCGTCATGCGTCCGTCGACGTTGAACGACAAGCCGTCGCCGCTGATAGAAGCGCCGACCGCAATGCGGGCGAACATGTCGGTGCGATCCTCGTCCGCCCACGACTCAATCGTGCGCCGCAGTCGCGCTCCGCCGGAACTCAGCACCGGAACCATCTGCTCACGCACGCGGTGTCCGCCGACTTCGCTCGGAAGCTGGCTAGCGAACGATGGAACGCGCGTCCCATCGCGCTCCATGCCCTTGAAGACGAGGCTCGGCGCAGGCCACGGTGTCTCGCGCGAAGCGAGAATCGCCACCGCATCGCCATCAGGCATGTTGATCGTCGAGGAACCACCCGGCTCGCTGAGCTGTCCCGCGCGACCTTCCCAGGTACCGGCTGAATCCATGAACTTGCCGCGCCAGGCTTTCGCGAGCCGGGCGTGCTGCGCGTCGTACGCCACGTGCACAAGTTCAGGGAAGCCGACGCAGATGGTGCGTGGACTCACATCGCGCATGAACGTGCCGAAGACGACCGGATCGGCCGCAGGAATGACCTCCCATTCGCCACTCTTGGCGACGAGCCCCGCAGGAAGCGGCATGGCCTCGCCGAGCGAGAGATAGTTCCAGATGGCTTCGCGCTGTCGTTGCGGATCGCCGTTGAGCAGCGTCTGGAAAATGCGCTCGTTCGGCAACCAGAAGCGGGTCATGCGCGTGCCCGGCGTGAAGGCGATCGGATTTTCAAGGAACGCTAGGAACCAGCCAGGCCGCAGTCGTCGATGCATGATGCCCAGGTCGACCGCGGGAACGCCGAGCGAGGCACGACCGTTGACGGTGTGACAGGTGATGCAACTGACGCCGGTACTTCCAACGAGTTGACGTCCAACCTGCACCGATTCCGGCGTGAAGGTCGGCTCAGCATCGTGGGCCGCGATCCTGTCGGCGGCCGTGAAGGATGCGGCGACTCCGCGCGTCGCTTCGCTGCCGAAGATCGGCATGCGCGTCAGCATGTACGGTCGGACTTTTTCGCCTTCGCCAAGCACCTTGGCGAGCGTCTCCGGTCGCAACTTGTCACCGACTTCGTCCAGCCGAGGAGGGAGCCGTCCCTGATCGCCGAGTTCTGCGCTGCCGCTGGACGTGAACAAAGCGCCGGTAAGTGCCGTCGGTCCGCCGACGCCGTCGCGCTGATGACATTGCACGCAGCCGATGCGCGACATGGCGTGTTCGACCGAGCGCTTGGGAGAAAGCGTGAGGGTGAGATCACGGGCATGCGTGACCACATCACGGAGTGATGCCCGCGTTGTCGCGTTCAGTCCAAAGTCCGGCGCGTCCGATGTTGGCGTCTCGGCCAGGCAGCCGCGATCGGGGCGCAGCTCCGCGAAAGCCGGACCTTTCGATGACGGCGCGACGTGGCAATTCGCGCAGCCAAGCGATGCGAAGAGCTCCTTGCCTCGCACTGCGCGTGCGCTGTCTGCAACAGCATCCTGCTTGCTTGGAACCAGCAACAACGATTCGTGCACGAATCGATCGGCGGGGATCGGTTGTCGCTTGAATCCCGGGCCGATCCACTCCAACTTCAGTTCGTTCCCGCCGAGGATCTCCCACATCAGGAGATGAAAGGGATGCAAGCCCTTGCTGAGCGTGAGTCGCTTCGATTTCCACAGCACGCCGTGCAGTCCACCGTTGTCGATGGCGAGAGCATCGTCCAACCAGAGCTTTGATCCGTCGTCGCTTCCGAGGAAGAACTCGTACTCTCCATCGCTGGGGATGTCGATCGAGCCCTGAAACCGGATTGCCCACTCGTCTTCACGTCGATCGAAGTCGATGTTGATCGCGGGCCAGACAAAAAGACGCGTCGCGTTGTGATCATCATCGGGAATGCCGCGATCAGCCATCGGGCGTTCGGTGTACTCGGCGCGAAGCCCCGGTGAACGCGTGGTGATCAACGAGCCATCCGGACCTTTGGCCTGATTCTGCAGGAGGTACGCGGCGAGTGACCGAGCTTCCTCATCAGTCAGTCCCATCGATGGCATCAGGCCGGCCGGATGCGAGTGCAGGGGATCCTTGAGAAACGCGACCATCGATGCAAGATCGGTCCACTGGGCGAGGCGCTGCAAGTCCGGCTCGGCGTGACAGACTGCGCATCCGATCGTGCGATGAAGTTGCTCGCCGTGCCTGATGTCCTCGGGCAGAACATTCGAGGGTTGCGGCTCAACCCATCCATCGGGACGTTGCGAACGGAGGTACGCGAGGAGATTCTCGATCGTCTCTGCCTTGGCGTCGTCTGCGAGTCCGTGCAGAACGTGCGGCATGCGCGTCCCGGGCTTCGCCGCGTGCGGATCGTTGAGGAAACGCCGTATGAAATCGGGTGAGAGTCGCGATCCTGCGCCATCGTTCCCTATCAGCCGTGGCCCAGGCAACGATCGGATGCGATCCCGCACCGTCTCGTTGGCGGCGTGGCACGCGGTGCAGTTCCCGCGAGCGAGTAGCGTCTCGCCGTCGCGCGACGCGTAGGTCGGATCGGGTGCCGAGTCGCCGCACCCTGAGAGGACGAGGACCGCGCTTGCGATGGTGAGCGAGAACAACCACGGGGCGAGTCGCATGCGACGCATCGCCGGACTGTACTGACTCGTGGCGGCGGACGCATGAGTCACCGACCGTGGCTACCCTTGGGGCATGAACTCCCTTCCCGATTTTCGCGCTCCGCAGTCGCTCGACGCGGCGCTCCTCGCGGTGATCACACGCTTCGGTGCCGACACCGGCACGCTGCACGTCCTCGAGGAAGGACTGCTGCACCTCAAGAGCAAGCATGGCGACTATCCACCGCCGCTCCTGGAGATCATCCGCCGCATCCCGATCGGCAAGGGCATGGCGGGACTTGCGGCGGAGCGGCGCCAACCGGTCACCGCGTGCAACATTCAAACCGACCAAAGCGGTGACGTGCGCCCCGGAGCGAAGTTGACCGGCATGGAGGGCGCGATCGTGGTGCCGCTGCTGACGAGCGACGGCACGCTCCGAGGGACGCTGGGAATCGCGAATCGAGCGGCACGAACGTGGACCGACGAAGAGACTGCGGCGCTTCTTTCGTGCGCGAGCGCCATCGCAGCAACGATCTAATACTAGTTGTGGCGCTCCGTAGCGCCCTCCGGGCGCACACTCGCTCTGGAGAATCCGGCAAGCTGCGACGCGCCTGAGCGCGGCAGTGAATCACGATCCGTATGAACCATTCAGTTCGGCGCGACAGCCTCGGCGCTCGGATCCAACCAGCGGATCGCTGTCGGCTTCGCACCAGCCGAGGGAAAGTCGAGTTCGACAGCCTCGTCAAGCGTTGTGCAATCTTCAGCCGACGTCTCGGCGATGGTCTTCAGATCCGGATCAATGCGCACCACGAAGGGTCGCTTGGGATCGATGACGCTCTCGCGAGAGAACGCGCTCATCCCGCCGCCCCCGCCAACCACTGTCATCGTGCCGAACGGGTGCCACTCGCCGGACTGACCGATGCGCAGCGTTCCTCCGAACCGGATGGTCGCGCTCTCGGCTGGTCGTGTTCCAGTTCCCGTTCTCATTGGCATGTTGGACAGGGCGAAGCTCGCTGTGAGGGTCCCGGATTCATCGACGTTCAACTTGATTCGTCGCAGCACCGCTTCGATCTGTTCGCGATGCTCCGGGCCGCGGACCTTGGTGATCTCGACCGAGTCCTTCCCACGACGACCACGGAGAGCATGTGGGTGATCGGCACTTCACGCGTCGTGCCATCGCTGGCCGAAACGCGCAGTACGGCGTTGACTTCAAGTTCGTAGCGACCCGGCGTGTCGAGCGTCAGAAATCGCGCGTTCGGCATCGAGAATCTCGGCGATCCACTCGCTTCGTCGGCCGCGGTCGTCCAATCAGCAACACCCTCAGCGCGGTGGCGGACCGTGGTGATTCTGGGCGGATCGACGCTGCCTACGAAGGCGGATCCACTCATGGTGCTGTTCACGCAGAACGGGACGCCGACCAGCGCCCCGTTTGGTACCAGCAATCGACCGAGCTCCGCGACGATCGCATCGCACCGCAAGAGTTCGTCTGCCATTCCGCCCTCGTCGATGACGCGCTTCGACATTTGGCCAAACATCTGAGTCGCGGTTGCGGCCGAAACCGAGCCGTTCTCGACTCGCTCGCGAATCGATGCAGCGATGGATTTACCGATCGCAGGCGTGAAATTCGGCGCGGCTCGCATGATTGAGAGCGTCTCGACGTACTGATCAAACGACGCGACCAGCGGATCTTCACGAAAGTGCCGTATGCACTCGACAAAGAGAGCGTCCAGATACGCGGGATCCTGACGGACCAAACGCGCGGAGTGGATCTGCTCGGCGAGAGGCTCGCCGTCGCCGAGTGCTGTGCGAATGAGGTCTTGCGGATCGAGTCGCTCGGCGAGGGCTGTGCGCGCCCAGAGCGGGGTGAACCCGAACGCCGGCAGCGTCGCGATCGCGATTCCCAAGCACAGCATCGCGATCGCGAGTGTCAGCGGTCGAAGTTGAACGCGTCCCGCGCGAACCGCGCCGCGAGCGTCGAGGTCAGCACCACACTCAGGACAGGTCGTCGACGTGCAACCGCGCAGATCGTGGCGACACCGCCGACAGGTCGGTTGCCAGCCACGCGAGGAAAAGAGCCCCAGCCCAAGGAGCAGTCCGCCGACCACACTCAAGGCGAAAGGAAGATACGCCGCGAACTCCCAGAACCAATCGAAGAAGACGATCGAGTGCAGCATGAGTAGGAGCCTCCGCGCGGCGGTCGCGACCGAGGGCATACGGTAACTACGATCCGATCGCCCGAAGACTCTCTCGAAATCACAATCACCGCGTCGCGGTCGTTTCGGCTCCTGCTGCCCGCCGTTCGAAAGTGAACGACTTGCCCGCGTATCCGATCACGATGGTGTCGCCCGGTTGGAACTCGCCGACCAGAATGCGGGTCGCGATCTGGTTCTCGATGCGCTGCTGGATGACTCGCTTCAGCGGTCGGGCGCCGTACTGTGGGTCGTAGCCCTCCGCGGCCAGATGGTTCTTCGCCTCGGTGGTGATCTCGAGCGATAGCTCGCGGTCGCTCAAACGCTTCCGCAGATTCTTGAGCTGAATCTCGACGATGCCCGCGAGTTCCTTGCGCCCGAGCTGATGGAAGACGATCTTCTCGTCGATCCGGTTGATGAGTTCGGGGCGCAGGTGCTTCTTGAGGATCGCGGTCACGTGGGCTTCGATCATCGCGTCCTGCTCGCCCCGCTCGCTCATCTCCATGATGGCCTGCGAGCCGAGGTTCGACGTGAGTACGACGATCGTGTTGGAGAAGTTGACGGTACGACCTTGACCGTCGGTGAGTCGCCCGTCATCAAGAACCTGCAGCAGCACGTTGGACACATCAGGATGGGCCTTCTCAAACTCATCGAAGAGCACCACGCAATACGGACGACGACGAACCGCTTCGGTCAGTCGGCCGCCCTCGTCGTAGCCGACGTACCCGGGCGGCGCGCCGATGAGCCGGGCGACGGAGTGCTGCTCCATGTACTCGCTCATGTCGATGCGGACCATCGCGTCTTCGGTATCAAAAAGGAACTCTGCGAGCGCCTTGCAAAGCTCGGTCTTGCCGACACCGGTCGGTCCGAGGAAGAGGAACGATCCGATCGGACGATTCGGTTCGCCGAGTCCGGCCCGATTGCGACGTACCGCTTCACTGACAGCCTTCACCGCTTCGGGCTGGCCGATGACGCGGTGATAGAGATCCTGTTCCATGTGGATGAGCTTCGATCGCTCGCTCTCGATGAGTTTCGACACCGGAATGCCTGTCCACTTGCCGACCACCTCGGCGATCTGCTCAGGGTCCACCTCTTCCTTGACGAGCGCTGTTCCGCTGGCCTGACGACCCGCGAGCGCTGATTCCGCCTGTGCGAGCTTGGCCTCC
The DNA here is from genome assembly GCA_038318935.1 of Phycisphaerales bacterium. GTDB lineage: Bacteria > Planctomycetota > Phycisphaerae > Phycisphaerales > SM1A02 > JAEUIT01. The sequence continues at coordinate 490 of JBBQCR010000053.1, read as the reverse complement.
AAGTCGCGCATCTCGCCGTACTGAATGCGTGAGGCGGTTTCAAAGTCACCGCGGCGCTTGGCCTGATCGAGCTCGACGTGCTTGCGTTCGATCTCGTCTTTGATGCGCTTGGCGGCGTCCAGTTCGCCCTTCTCGACTTCCCACTGGGCGGTCAGCCCGCGCGTGCGTTCAGAGACTTCGGCAATTTCCTGCTCGAGGACACCGAGGCGCTTCTTGCTGTCGAGGTCGCTTTCGAGCTTCAGCGCCTCACGTTCCATTTCAAGTTGCATGAGTCGTCGCTTGAATTCGTCGAGCTCGACCGGCATGGAATCGTTCTCGATGCGCAGCCGCGACGCGGCCTCGTCCAGAAGATCGATGGCCTTGTCGGGTAGGAAGCGGTCGGCGATGTAGCGCTGCGACAGCGTCGCTGCCGTGATGAGGGCCGCGTCCTGAATGCGCACACCGTGGTGGGTTTCGTAGCGTCCCTTGAGTCCGCGCAGGATGGCGATGG
>JBBQCR010000052.1:0-13128 GCA_038318935.1 Phycisphaerales bacterium | reverse complement strand
AACCTGAATCTCCTGCGAGTCCGGGTTTGTGCACCAGAGGTTCCCGCGGGTGTCAATTGCGAGTCCATCTCCGCGACCCTTCGGCGTCGCGCCGTCCTTGGCGACGAGTTGTCCGATCTTCGTCGGCTCTCCCAATTCGCCGGGCGCCTTGACATCGAATCGATAGACGCCGGGATCGACGTAGGAAAGAACGAACAGGCGCTTGCCGTCTGAGGAGAGTCGCACGCCGTTGGGCGCGACAATGGCGCTGTCGACGCGCGTGACCTTGCCTTCCTTCGAACAGTAGAGGATTCCACGGGTCTTACTTGGAAGTCGCGACAGCGACGGATCGGTGAAGTACACGCCACCCGTCGCATCGATGGCGAGATCGTTCAACGTTCCGAAGGTTTGCTTCTCGCCGTCGAGCTCGATCTCCGACGCCAGCGGAGTGATCTTCTTCGTGCCGACATCGATCGCCACCAATCGGCCACCGGGCTTCGAACCTCCTTGGCACGCCAGCAGTCGACCGTCGGGGGCGAACATAAGTCCGAAGCAGTTCTGGGCATTCACCACGAACTCGTCGTAGCTCTTGGCGACGGCTTCCTTCGCTGCGTCGACCGCCTTGAGATCGGTGGACTTCAGTCGCAGGACGCGCGAACTCGGAACATCCACGAAGTAGAGATTGCCATCCGCATCGGCGGCGGGGCCCTCGGTGAAGCGCAGACCGCTCGCGACGAGTACCGGCCGACTTCCCGCGGCCACGAGTCCATCGATCGGTCCGGCGAGGACTGCCACCGCCGCGGCTTGCGCCGGAATCTGGGGCGGCCGCGGAGTGTTCTGGCCGAACGCGGGAGCCGCAGCAAGAAGAAGCGATACGAGGCGGACGAAGATAGTCATTGCGAGCGAGCCCCTTGGGTCGGTTTCGGACTGGGTCGCATGGTACTCCGCGGAAGTGCGCGATCGACTCTCGAACGAAGGAATCGACCTTGGTACTCTGGAATCGGCGCGAGGTCGCGCACTTCGAATTGTCATCGTCCGGATTGAAAGCCATCTATGCGCCGACTCACCACCCTTCGCATCTCCTTCCTCGCGTCGCTGACCCTTGCCTCCGCCTTGCACGCGGACATCGTCGTCGACACGTTCGAGTCCGGCTCGTCGCTCGGAGGATGGACCTTCGGGTTGCCGCCCGTGTATCCGCTGAGCGGCGGCAATCCCGGTCGGTTCCTGCAGGTGACGAACCTCGATACCTTCGCTCCGCAGCCGCGCACATCGACGGCCGTGAGTCCCTTCACCGGTGACTGGCGTGCGAAGCATGTGACGCAGATCGGCGTGGACCTCAAGACCATCGCCGTCGACTTCTCGGCTGCTGGCCGACCCTGCACGCTGATGCTCATCAACAACAACGGCACACCCAACAACGCCAACGATGACTGGGCGGTCTACACCCTTGGGCCCGACATTCCGTTGGTCGGCGAGGGATGGAAGAGTTATTCCTTTGCGATTCCGTCGCAGGAGACGGCCCTTCCTGCGGGCTGGAAGTCGATCAAGCTCGGCGGATCGTCTCCGACTCCCGATTGGAATGTTGCGATCCAGGATGTTGACCGCGTGCAGTTCTTCTACGGCGATCCGGAGTTCTTCTTCATCTTTCAGCAGTGGACACTCGGGCTCGACAACGCGTCGATCACCACCGCGCCTCCGGTGCTTGCGGATCTTGATGGCGATGGTGTGGTCGGACCAACCGATCTCGCGATTCTGCTCGGCGCCTGGGGAGGACGCGGACCCGCCGATCTCAACGGCGACGGCTCGGTCGGAGGTCCCGATCTAGCGATTCTCCTTGGGGCGTGGAGCTAATTCAGAACGAGACTTCACGTCGAGCCGAGTCGGCGTGATTGCTTGCTGCACGCGATCCCTGGTCGCCTCGCTGATTGGAAATCGCCAGCGCGAAAAGGTCGGCAGCAGATCACTGCGCGACGCGGCGCTGGTTGCCACGATGAGATTGCCGACAGCGGTGTCGACGTCCTCGGCGATTGGACATTCCGCCAGCGTCTTCCAGAGTCGTGCAGTGAAATCGCGCTGCCCCGAAATCCGATCGGTTCGCAGCAGAATCGCGGTCCAGAGGGTCTCCGCCTCCGCTTGGTGATGCTCTGACGCATCGCGAAGGGCCGCTTCATAGTTGGCGGCGGGATCTCGCTCGTAGCCCTCAATCGCCGCCTCGATCGGGCGCGGATCCGGCGGCATGATCCAATCGAGCGAATCGCACGCGTGCCCCGCCAAGAGCGTGGCGAGCGCAGTCGAGAGCGGTGCGAAGCCGGCCGGCGTCGCGGCACCGAGTTCGTCCTCGAAGTACGCGAAGGTGCGGGCGACGGCCAGCGGAAGGTCGGCGCCGAGCGGTGATCGATCGTCTCGGGCGATATTGCCCAAGAGTTCATCAAGCGCCGCGCCGCCGATCTCGATGCGGGCCACGCGAGGATCGCTGGCAGCCGGAAGATTTCCGCAGGCGATCACGACGGCTCGCTGGCCGATCGAACCGGTGAGTCGCCCATCCGACGGTGGCGTGTTCCCACAGATCGTGCGGCAGGCAACCCAGTATCGGTCGAGGGCATCGAGCAGCCGTTGCACGAGCATCGGATCGAGATCATCGCGCTCGGCGAGAATCGACACATTGTGTCCTCGCCACTCGATGAGCGTGCGATCGGATCCGTCGCTGCCGTGCCACGACACAATCGTTCCGGGCTTGAGGCGAGCGATCCACCGTTGCCGAGCGAGCGTGAAGAGATCGTGCCAATAGCGAAGTGAGTCCGCCGTCGCTGCGGAACCGCAGAGAAGTGCCAGCAGAACGGCAAGCGGGAGTCGTGAGGAACGGGACACGGATGGAGATTGTGCCGCGCCGAGACGTTTCCGGCGATACTGCGACCCAATGGTCTGGATGTGTCTTGCAACGTCCGTGGTTTGCGTCGCGATCGTCCTCTGGGGATGGCGGGGGCGGGTACCGCGAGTGCCCGAATGCCCGAAGTGCGGCTACGACTGCAGTGCTGTCCCAACAGGCGCGCTCCGCTGCCCGGAGTGTGGACACTCCGTGCGGAACGGCATCGAGTGGCGCCAACGACGCCGGAGGCCGCGGATCGCTCTGATCGCGTTGCTTGTGGCCTGCGCCGCCGCGTGGTTTCCGTTTCGCGTGCCGGTTGCGCGGTGGGTTCGCATGACCTTCCTGCCACGATGGGAGATCGCCGCTGCCGGCAAGGCCGCCGGCGCCAGTGTGCGAATCGAGCGCGATCGCTGGAACGATCTTCCCGGCGAACCGCAGGTTGGCGGACCGCCGCGGGTAATCGTCGAATCCGCCGACGGCGAAGCCCGCACGGTGATTCCCGGCTTCTACCTCACCGTCGGTCCGCATCGCCCCGACGGTTCGCCGTTGCCGCCCGATGACACGCCAGGTTTCGGCGGTGATGTCGATGGGGATGGCGAAGCGGATCTGGTCATCGAACTGCCGAGCGGTGGGAGCGGCGGCGCGACGACGACGATTCTGTATGCCTTCTCACGCGAAGGCATCGTGCCAAAGGTGATTCTTGAGAACGTGTGGTTTGAGGACGAGGACCGGAACGGGACCTTCGAAGCCGTTGGCTTTGATGGCACGTTCGCCTACGTCTGGACCAGTGGCGCTGGCTCGACGCGACCGCGCATTGCGCTGCGACCATCGCCTGAGCGCAGCGGTCCTTGGATCATCGACGCCGAGCGAATGTTACGAGTAGGACCCAGCGACGAGGAGTTGACAGCATTGGCGAAGAGCATCGCTGATGCGTCGCCCGACAACCGCGAGGCGTGGCTTTCGCCGCTGCTGCGCGGGACAATCAGACTTCTCTACGCCGGGCGCTCCGCCGATGCAGCGTCCTTCCTCCGCAGCCACTGGCGCGGTACGCCGGAATCCATCGGCGCATTCGAGACTGAATTCAAGACGACGTTCGAGAAGAGTCCGTATGCCGCAGCGATTCGTCGACTCTCCGGAGATCAACAGTCATGGCCTTGACGCTCGCAGTTCTGATTGCATGTTCGCTCGCTCCACCCGTTCCTTCCCGCGTGCACCTCGTGATCGCACCGGAACGATTCCGTGAAGCGCTCAAGCCTTATCTTCAACACCGGTCGAACGCGTCACCGCACATCGCCTCCTGCGAGTTCGTGACGCTCGAGCAGGCGCTCGCGTCATCGGAGGGCCGCGACGATCCTGAACGGCTGAAGCGGTATCTTTATGGCCGCTGGAAGGAAGTCCACGCGACGTCGTGCCTGCTCGTCGGTGATTGCGACGCGATGCCGGTGCGCTGCATGACACTCGATCGCGGCGATGAGCCATCGCAGAACTGGGCGTTCTATCCGAGCGATCTCTACTACGCGGATCTGGCGAAGGCGGACGGTTCCTTTGATGATTGGAACGCGTCGACCGAGGGCTTTCACGCCGGCTACTGGGGCGAAGTGCATGGTGAAACGAATAAGGACGACGCGATCAACTTCGATCGCATCGACTATCGCCCCGAGATCGCGATCGGGCGATGGCCGGTCTCGACGGCCGACGAGTGCGCGGCGGTAGCCGCAAAGACGATCGCGTTTGAACGGGCGCCCGTCGTTGAGCGGCCGCTGGCAGCGTTTTTCGCGGTTGGTGGCTGGGTCGATGTGCGGGATCGCGTGAGCCGCTGCGCTTCAGCGATCAACGGCCGCTGCACAACACAGGTCTTGTTGCACGACACAAAAGAGAGTCCGCCGCCCGACGAGGGACGCATGCGCGAGGTGTTGAGCGGGTCTCCACTCCTGATCTTTCACACCGGGCATGGTTCGCCCGGCGCCTACGAAGGCTGCCTTTCACTGCACACGCTCGACGGACTGGTCCAAGGTTCGTTGCCCATCTTCTTCAGTGTCGGATGTTCAACCGCGGAGATCATGACACTCGCTCCGTATCAACCCTACGTCGATGTGTCCGGCGTAGAGCACGCCGGAACAGTGGCCGGAGAACGGTTCACGGCGCCGCCTCCGCCGCCCGCGCCGTACCAGAGCGGCGGGCGCAACAACACTTCCATCGCGGAAGCGATCGTGCGACGTCCTCTGGGCGGCGCGGTTGCGGCCATCGGTTGCGACACCGGTTCGCAACCATGCGCTGTGACGCTGCTCGAGGGCTTCACCGAAACCCTCGCGGCCGGTGAAGGGACGCAGACGCTCGGCGACCTCTGGTGCGGAGCGATCCGGTACTACTGGGATGCGGAACATCTGGCGACGCTCGTGCCGACGGCCGACTGGTATCCGCCCAGCATCTTCTTTCAGGGAATGAAGTTCGTGGTGCTCGGTGATCCTGCGCTTCGCGTGCGCTGAGCCCGCTCAGCGCACGAACTGCGACGTCAAGATCGCGAGGCGCCGATGGGACGCATCAACGATGTCCTTCGCCAACGATCCATCGCGGATCGCCTTGCTGAGCGCGTCGATGATGGCCCGCTGCAGACTTGGCGTATGACAGCAGAGGAGAAGATCGCAGCCAGCCCGCACCGCATCGACCGCCGCGTCCGGCATCGGAAAGTGCGATGCGATGGCCTTCATTTCGAGATCGTCGGAAACGATGACCCCGCCGAATCCCAGCTCGCCGCGCAGCAGATCCTGCAGCACCGCCGGACTCATCGTTGCTGGACGCGTCGCGTCGAGGGCGGTGAAGAGAATGTGCGAGGTCATGATGCTCGCGACCCCGGCCTTTGCCGCTGCATGGAACGGCACGAGCTCGACAGCCCGCAGTCGTTGAATCGAGTGAGAGAGGCGAGCCAGGTCGAAGTGACTGTCAGAGTCGGTGTCGCCGTGCCCGGGAAAGTGTTTGCCGCAGGCGGCGACGCCGCCTGATTGCAGGCCTTCGATGAGGGCGCAGCCGATGCGTGCAACAAGTTCGGGATCGGAGCTGAAGCTTCGCTCGCCGATCACTGGATTGTCGGCATTGCTGTCGACGTCAAGCACCGGCGCGAAATCGATGTCGATGCCAAGAGGCCGCAACTCCGCGGCAAAGAGACGACCGAGGGCGTGAGCCCGTTGTTCGGCGCCGTCGGGGTGACGGCCAAGGTCGCGCATCGCCTGTGTGTCGGTGAAGCCGCTGCCGCGGAAGCGTTGCACGCGACCTCCCTCGTGATCGACGGCGACCGCGATCGGTCGCGACGAGACGCCACTCTTCACCGACTTGATCGCGGACGCGAGCTCACGCACCTGATCGCGGTCGCTGAAGTTCCTAGCGAAGAGGATCGCGCCAAAGGCACCATCACGCAGAATCGCGGCAGCCTCCGCGGTCAGCGTGTGGCCGTCAAACCCGAGCATGATGAGCCCGGCAGCGAGTCGCTGGGCATCGGCATTGGTTCGCACTGTCATCGTTGCGACTTGTAGCAGACCGGCGCTGTCGTGTTAGGGCATCGGGATCTTCACGTGCAACCGAGCGCCACATTCCTTGGCCGCTTCATAGCCAGCGTCGGCGTGCCGGAACACGCCCATCATCGGATCGTTGCTGAGCACGCGCTCAAGACGCCGGGCCGCTTCGGGAGTGCCGTCCGCGACGATCACTTGCCCGGCGTGCTGGCTGAAGCCGATACCGACGCCGCCGCCATGATGGAAGCTCGTCCAACTTGCGCCGCTGGCAGTGTTCACCGCAAAGTTGAGGATCGCCCAATCGCTGACTGCGTCGGTGCCGTCGAGCATGCCTTCGGTCTCGCGGTTGGGACTGGCAACCGAGCCGCAATCGAGGTGATCACGACCGATCACGATCGGAGCCTTGACCTTGCCGCTGGCGACGAGTTCGTTGAAAGCCAACCCGGCGCGATGGCGCTCGCCGAGTCCTAGCCAGCAGATGCGAGCAGGAAGTCCTTGGAAAGCGACGCGCTTTTGGGCCATGCGGATCCAACGGTGCAGTCCTTCGTCTTGGGGAAAGAGCGCGAGTACCGCTTCATCGGTGACTCGAATGTCCTCGGGATCTCCCGAGAGCGCCACCCAGCGAAAGGGGCCGCGGCCCAGGCAGAACTGCGGACGAATGAACGCTGGCACGAAGCCGGGAAACGCGAAGGCATCGGCAAAGCCGTGGTCTTTCGCACGCTGCCGAATGTTGTTGCCGTAGTCGAACACCTTCGTGCCGGCGTGGAGAAAGTCGACCATCAGCCGCACATGCCGCTCCATGCTGGCCATGGAATGACGTTGATACTCGATGGGATCGCGCTCGCGTAAATCGTCGGCAGCAGCGCGGCTCATGCCCTCGGGGTAATAGCCCTCGAGCGGATCGTGCGCCGAGGTCTGGTCGGTGAGCGTCTCGGGGATGATTTTTCTGGCCTTGAGTCGCGTCAGCATGTCGATCGCGTTGCCCAGCCAGCCGATCGAAACGCCGTCTCCTGCGCGCTTGCATTCCACGGCTCGATCGATCGCCCGATCGAGATCCTCAACAATCTCGTCGAGATAGCGATCGTGCACCCGCTTCTCCAATCGCTCGCGACAGACGTCGGCGATGAGGCAGGTCCCCTCGTTCATGGTGATCGCCAGTGGTTGGGCGCCACCCATGCCGCCGCATCCAGCAGTGACGTTCAACGTTCGCTTCAAGGTTCCGCCGAAATACTGACGGGCGCACTCCGCGTAGGTTTCGTAGGTGCCTTGCAAAATGCCCTGGGTCCCGATGTAGATCCACGAGCCCGCGGTCATCTGCCCGAACATCATGAGACCTTTGGCCGCGAGGTCATCGAAATGGGATTGCGTGGCCCAGTGCGGAACCAGATTCGAGTTGGCGATCAGTACCCGTGGGGCGTCGGCGTGGGTGCGCACGATGCCGACCGGCTTGCCGCTCTGGACCAAGAGCGTCTCGTCGGGCGCAAGCGACTTCAGCGAACGGATGATCGCGTCATACGCCTCCCACGATCGTGCCGCCTGACCACGACCGCCGTAGACGATGAGATCGTCCGGGCGTTCCGCGACCTCCGGATCGAGGTTGTTCATCAGCATCCGCATGGCCGCCTCAGCGGCCCAAGTGGAGCAGGTTCGTTGGTTGCCGCGCGGAGCGCGGACGATGCGAGCGAGCGTCGACGACATGGCCGCAGTGTACGGAATGCGATCCCGATCCAGAAGCGGGAGCGCGGGTGATAGACTCGCCGCCAAGATGCCCATTCTTCGGGTCGTAGACAATCTCGCATCCGCACTTCGCGCATCGCAACTGCGACGCCGAGTGCTGAAGTATTCGCTGTCGCTGACGGCGCTGGTGGGCTTCACCGCGTGCGGTATGTTCGCCTTCGATACCCGCAACGACGGATCGCTGGGCGAGCGCTGGTTCCGAAGCCTCTGGGATGCGTTCAACGGCGTCACGACCCTGGGTGACTTCAGCAATCTGAATCGCAACCAGAAAATCTACATGATGCTGTGTTTCGGGTTTGTCGTCACGCTCGGAAGCTACGCGCTGACAGCGCTGGGCGAGCTGCTGGTCGGTACGGACATGATGTCGCTGCGTGAGACGCGACGAACGAGGCACATGATGACAAAGATGATGAACCACGTGATCGTGATCGGCTACAACTCGCTCGGTCAACATGTCGCGAAGCGGCTTCGCGACGATGGGCGCCAGGTGGTTGTTGTCGATCGCGACGAGGCGAAGGTCTCCAAGGCGTCGCTCGATGGTTTCGTGGTGGTCAACGGAGATGCCGGTGCCGACCAGACGCTCGTCGAAGCAGGCGTGAAGTCTGCGCAGTCGCTGATCGTCGCCCTGAGTCAGGGACCCGAACGAGTTCCGATCACGCTGATGAGTCGGGCGATGAATCCTGGCGTGCACATCATGGCCCTTGCCGTCACCAACAGTGGACGCGATTGGTTGGAGCACGCCGGAGCGAACGAAGTCGTCAGCAGCGAGAGCCTGATCACCGAGGCGTTCTGTCGTTCGCTCGAGGCCAAAGCAGCTTCGCCCGTCAGGAGCTGAACTGTCCGTCGCGCACGAGCTTTTCGATGGCGGCGATGTCCGGAGATGGGGGACGATCCGCAGTCAACTTGGGCACGACGGTTCGCACTGCTGCGATCGTCCGCTCGACGGCTTCGCCGGATCGCAGCGGACGCTGATACTCCATGGCTTCGGTCATCACGAGCAGTTCGATCGCGATCACGCTCTCGAGGAGACGCACCGATCGCGTCGCCTTCAGAGCAGCGGTGGCGCCCATCGAGTTGTAGTCCTCGATGCCGGCGCTGGTCGGAATGTTGCCGACGCTCGCCGGAGTCGCCAACGTCATCATCTCGTTCACGCACGCGGCGGCTGTGTACTGGGTGATCATCAGGCCCGAATGAAGACCAGGCTGCGGCGACAGATACGGATGGACCGGATTCTCGCTGTCGCTTGCCGTGAGCAGCCAGTTGACGCGTCGCTCGGAGATTCCCGCGATGTGGGTCATCGCGATGGCCAGCGTATCCAGGGGAATCGCCAGCGGCATGCCGTGGAAGTTGCCGCCGCTGATGATGTCACCGCTGCCGGAAGCCGCAGGAAAGACCAGCGGATTGTCGGTGACGGCGCCAAGTTCGCGTTCTATCGCGGCTCGCGCGTAAGCGATCGCGTCGAACGCGGCGCCGAGCACCTGCGGCATCGCCCGAAGGCAATAGGGATCCTGCACGCGAGGATCGTTCTCCTTGTGAGCGGAGAGGATCGCACTGCCCGTGAGCATTGCCTTGACGCGCTGGGCCACCGCCATCTGTCCCGGTTGACAACGAGCGGCGTGCAACCGGGGATCGAGAAACGTGTCGGTTGCCCGGCAGGCGTCGATCGAAAGCGCCGCAGCGCACAGCGCCGCGTCCTGCACCCGCGCGAGTTCCGCGAGAAGCAACGAGCCAGTTCCGGCCATGAAGTGTGTGCCATTGATAAGCGCCAAGCCCTCCTTCGCTTCCAGCGTCAGAGGCGCGACGCCTCGGGCATGGAGGTGGAGTGCTGATGGCTGCACTCGGCCGCACAGCGACGCGAGACCTTCGCCAAGCAGCGTCAGCGCCATGTGCGCGAGCGGGGCGAGATCACCGCTGGCGCCGACGGAGCCGCGACTCGGCACCACGGGCGTGATGCCTTTGTTCAGGCATTCGAGAATTGTCTCGACGACGATCGGGCGCACACCCGAGTGCCCGCGCGAGAGACTGGCTGCCGCCAAGATCATCATGGCTCGGACGGCGTCGTCGGGGAGCGGTTCGCCGACCCCCGCCGCGTGCGAGCGCACGAGATTCCGTTGCACCTCGCGCACCTGATCGGCGGGGATCCGAACCCGCGATAGCGAGCCGAAGCCGGTGTTGACGCCGTAGATCGCCTCGCCACCGATCGATCGGCGTTCGACGACGCCATGAGCGGCATTCATGCGGTCGCGGGCGGCTTGTCCCAACTCAACCGACCGACGTTGTCGGGCGACCGACTCGACATCGGCGATGGAGAGAGTTTGACCGTCGAGCCGCAGGGCTTCGGAAGGCATGGAGCGGATGATAGTGGACTCTGAACGAGTGGAAGGGTTTGGCGAAAGATGCCAGATTGCCGCGGGCGAGTTTGCCACCGGTCACGCTCTCCGCTACAACCTTCGGCGTGTCAAGTTCTTCACGCCGCTCTGCCGTTCTTGGGCTCGCGATCATCGTCACCGCGTTGCTCTTCGCGATGGCGGTTCGCCCGTCCCTTTCGGTGCGCGGCATCGCGGGGCCCACGCTGGCTCTGGCTGCCTCACCGACATACGCCGCCCTTTGGGTCGGCGCTGCATTCGTTGGGTCGCTTCTCGTCGCTTGCGTCGTCGGGCGGTTGATCAACGCGGTCGTTGGACTCTTCGTCCTTGGTTGTGGTGTCGGATTGCTCGCGATGCGCTCGGGCACGATCGAAGATCTCGCCTTCGCCAACGGCTCCCTGTTGACTGCGACGATCGAGGGACTGATCTGGAGCTGTCTGGTGCTGGCGGCATCGCTGCTTGTCTTTCGCGTGAGCGGCCCGCTGCCGGACGCGGTCGAGATTGAGAATCCGCGCCGCGACGGTCCGTTCGGACTGATGGCTTTCGCGACCCTCGGCTGCGGCGTGCTGGTCCTTCTCGGTGTCTGGGCAGTTGTTGTTTCACCCACCAAGGGGCAAGCGCTTGCAGGCACGTTCGTGGGCAGCGTGCTTGTCGGACTTGCCGCCCGCATGGCCGCGCCGCGCACACCACCGGTACTTCTCTTCGTCGCGCCGATTCTCTTTGGATGCCTTGGATACGTGATCGCGTTTCTCCAGCTCAAGGGGACGCCGATCGACATGGCATTCGTGAAATCGACGCTGTCCTGTCTCGCGTATCCGATGCCGGTTGACTATGCGGCCGGCACGCTCGCCGGCACCGCGGTCGGCATCGGATGGTCGCGTTCCTTTCTCAAGCAGGAACCCGAGCGACGTTGACGTCGACTCGCGGTTCCATACTCTCCACCACAGCATGTCCCTCATCGTCACCGGCACCATCGGCATCGATACCGTTCACGCTCCCACCGGCAGTGCGGAGCGCGTCCTCGGCGGCAGTTGCGCCTACTTTGCGGCGGCCGCCAGCCAACTCGCACCGGTGCGGGTGGTCGGGGCGGTCGGCGGCGACTGGCCCGCGGAGCATCGCGCAATCCTCAGCGGATTCAAGGGGATCGACCTGCGTGGCCTGGAGGTGCGGCCGGCGAGCACGACGTTCGCATGGGGTGGCCGCTACTTCGACAACATGAACCGCCGCGAGACGCTGTTCACCCACTTGGGTGTGCTTGAGGAAGCCCCACCCGAGGTGCCGCAGGCGTTTCGCGACAGTCAGTTCGTCTTTCTCGCGAACACGCATCCGGCGGTGCAGCGCGATCTCTTGCAACAGTTTCCGCATCGAAAACTGGCGGTTGCAGACACGATGGATCTCTGGATCAACATCGCTCGGGAAGATCTCCTGCGGCTCTTCCGAGAGATCGATGGCGTGGTGCTGAACGACGAGGAGGCGATGCAACTGACCGAGCGTCGCAACGCGATCTCGGCAGCCCGTCAGATCCTCGCGATGGGTCCGAGCTTCGTGGTGGTCAAGAAGGGTGAGCACGGCGCAGTGTTGGTCCACCGCGACGGTGCCGCTGCGATTCCCGCGTTCCCTGCCGACGAGTCGCACGTCATCGATCCGACCGGCGCCGGTGACTCCTTCGCGGGCGGAATGATGGGCCACATCGCAGCCAGCGGTATGACCGATTTCCGCTCGATTCAGACGGGCTTGGCGTGGGGCACCGTGATGGCCAGTTTCACGATCGAGAAGTTCTCCCTGTCGCGGCTCGCGCAGCTCAACCCGCGTCAGATCGACGAGCGCATGCAGATGTTCCGCGCTGCGGCGCGCGTCGGCTGAGGATTCCAGTTCCGCGCTGACCCGGAGTCGGCGCACGACGATTCCGTCGCTACGCTGCGCCCATGATTCGCATGCGCTCTGGATCGGCATGGGTTGGGCTGGCGGCGTCGATGATGATCGCAATCGCGGTCACGCGGGCGACGAGCGGCGACTGGGTACCCTTCAACCAACTGCCCAATGCCCAGAAAGTTCGGGCGATGCAGGGGGCAGCCAACGCCTTTGAGCGTGGTGGCCGAGTGCGCGATGTCCGTTGGGACCTCGTCAAGGGCGAAGCACTGGTGCGCATAGGCGACGTGTGGACCGCGTATCCCCTCGCGGGCGGAGCGCCCGGCATCCTGGAGGAGGCTCCGACGATCGAGGCACCGCGCGACGAGCGGCCGAGTCGCAAGGTGCCCGCGCCAGCGCGAGGTCGTCAGCACACGCTTGCGGGCTCGCCCGATGGCGCCTTCGAGGCTCGCTATCGCGATGGCAATCTCTTTCTCAAACCCAAGGACAGTGCTGAGAAGGCGCTGACAACCGAGGGTGACGGCAAGCTCAAGTTCGGAAGCGCCAGTTGGGTGTACGGCGAGGAGCTTGATCAGTCGACCGCGATGTGGTGGTCGCCCGATTCGAGCAAGCTTGCGTTCTATCGCTTCGATGATCGCAACGTGAAGGACTTTCTGCTCCTGGAGGGTCTGACTGCAGTCAACACGAAGGTCATGAGCGAGGCCTATCCAAAGCCGGGGCAACCAAATCCGATCGCAGGTCTGATGGTGTACGACGTTGCGACCGGCGTGACGACCACCGTCGATGTTGGTAGTGATCCGCTCCA
>JBBQCR010000051.1:0-13130 GCA_038318935.1 Phycisphaerales bacterium | reverse complement strand
GTTCCGGGCCCCTACCGACAGAGCGGACGCTACCGGATACCTTCGCGCAAATTCGCGTCCTAGCCAGCCCCAATTGCCCAGATTCGCGATATATTCCCCCTAACCTGCCAAAAAGGCACAGGTATTGGAACCCAGCGTGACTTACGCGCGGATTCTCGGTGGTGCGGCGGCTTCGACTTGAGGAGTGGGTGGAGGTTGCGGGTGTTGAACCAGACTTCTCCCCTAACGACACCATCCGGTGACCGTGGGACTCTCTGGAGGAGGCGTTTCCAATGTCCGGCCGCAGCGATAAGCCAGCCGCAGAATCCGGGTCCGGAGGACCCGAACTCGACCGAAAGCAGGCCTATCTCGAGGAGCTTCGCGCGACCGAGCTCCTCCAGCTTTCCCCCGTCGATTGGTGGACCATCGGGAGCGCGATTGAAGGCACGCAGATCTTCGGTGCCACCGGCTCCGGCAAGACCAGCGGCAGCGGCAGAATGATCAGGAAGGTGTTCTTGGAGGCCGGCTTTGGTGGGCTTGTCCTCACCTCGAAATCTGACGACGTTGACGATTGGAAGGCCGCGCTCGCCGACGCCGATCGGCAGGCGGATGCGGTCGTCGTCACGCCCGGGGGACCGCACCGACTCGACTTCGTGGAGTACGAATATCTGCGCGCCGGTCGGGGTCGCGGGCTCACCCAGAACGTTGTCTCGCTGATCGTCAATAGCCTGGGTTCGGGGCGGACCGGCGGCGACCCATATTGGGAGCAGGCGGCGGCGCAACTGCTGCTGCACGCCGTCGAGCTCGTCGCGATCGCCAACGGGACGGTGAGTCTGCCAGACCTCGCCCGCGTCGTCGCGAGCGCGCCCCGATCGATGCGCGACATCGCGTCGTCGAAGTGGCAGGGCGAGTCCGAGTGCTTTCAACTGCTCTTGCGGGCGGAGAAGAATGTCCGCGACCAACCGGCCCGAGCTGCGGACCTCGCCGAGACCGCCCGTTACTGGCTGTCTGAGTTCGCCTCGCTGTCGACGAAGACGAGCGGCAGCATCGTCAGTATGTTCACGTCGAAGGCGGACGGGCTTCTGCGGAGTCCACTGCGGCAGCTCTTCTGTGCTGGCAGCAGCATCAAGCCCGCGGACCTTCAGGGGACCAAGGTCGTCATCCTTGACATTCCGGTCAAGGACTACGGAGACGTCGGACGGTTTGCGCAGGTGCTCTTCAAGACCGTCTGGCAGAGAACCATCGAGCGCCGCAAGGTCACGGTCGGGACCCTACCGGTGTTTCTGTGGGCGGACGAATCGCAGTACTTCGTGAGCAAGGACGATGCACTCTTCCAGCAGACCGCGCGGCGTTCGCTCGCGGCGACGGTCTACCTGACGCAGAACCTTCCCAACTATTTCGCGGCTATGGGAGGGCAGCATGCCGCAGAGAGCTTGGTCGGCAACCTGCAGACAAAGATCTTCCACGCCAACGGCGACCCGACCACGAACGACTGGGCTGAACGGCTGTTCGCCCGCGACTGGGAGCGGAAGCGCACTACCACGATGCAGGAAGACGGCAAGACGAGCGTGGGCAGCTCGGAGCAGATCGCTGCTGGGGTGCAAGCGAAGACGTTCACGATGCTTGCGAAGGGTGGGCGATCATCGAAGTATCGGGTTTCGGCGATCGTGTTCGAGGGTGGCAGAACATGGGGAGCAACCAATGACAACTACATCCGGGCCAGCTTTCGCCAGCGCGTCTGATACGGAGCAGGAGGAACGTAGCGGGATCGAAGTGATCGCGACGTTCGGAACGGTGTTCCTCCGAACCCAGTTCGGAATGGACTACCTCACGCCGGCATCCATCGTGGTGCGGTTGCTGATCTTGTTTCTTCCGCTGCTCGCGATCGTGCCTAGCGGGGACGGACGCTTCCCGTTCCCACAGACGCCGCTGTACGCGGCAGCGCTGCTCACGGTGCTCACCTTGGGGAGCGCGGGACTGTTCGGCGCGATTGGGCAAATTTGGTCTCTGATCCTGGTTGGATGGGCGGTGTGGTCAACCTTCCGCCCGGTGTTTGCGACGACGTGGCGAGACAATGAATCGACCGTTGTTTGGACGTTTCTGGTATTCGGCGTCGTCTCGCTCGTGATCTCCTTAGCTCAATTCGTCCACTCCTGCAGGCGAAAGACAACGCCACGGTTCGCATGCGGCCGATCGGCGGCGTTTTGGATGAGAGTGCCGTCACCGCTGCGGCCTTGGAGGAGCGATTGGCATGTCCAGCAGTACGTGGAACCTCTTCTCGTCGGCACCGTTGGATTCGTGCTGCTCATCGTCTACCGCAACTGGTTTGGCGTCGTCCCTCTCGTTGTCGCGGCGTGCATCAGCCTGAGCGCGGCATCACGACGTGAGTTCGCTCGAAAGCGGCACGTATCTGCCTTGTCGGTTGCACGGAGGGCTGACGCCTTTTCGACTGAAGTGAAGACGCCGACCGGAACCGGGCTTGAGGGAAGTCTGTCGGACGAGGCGTCTGTCGACAAAACCGCAAGCCCGATGTGAGCGCTCGCAAAGCCGATGGGCGACGGCCGCCTCGCAGCGTCCGCCCTGAGCGGTAAAAAGACATGGAGGACCACCCGTGAGAACCACGTTCGCTGCCCCCTTAACGACCGCATCTCAGGTGCAGTGCAAGCCGGGCAGCATCATCGAGCTCATGGCCACGCTCGGAACCGTGTTCATGCGCACTCGTTTTGGCGAGCACTATCTCCGACCAGTCTCACTCTGGAAGGGAAGCCTGGCGATTGCAGCGGGACTCGGTCTCGTCCGCTTCATGGAGACACGGTCGGCCTCCGCGCCGGGGGCGTTCGAGGCGTCGTCCGGATCGTTCCTGACGGTCATGGCGGCTACGGGTCTTGCGATCTACAGTGGCCGATTCCTGTTCGCTGCGGCGATCTTCTTTATTGGCATCTCGCCGTGTCTGGCACTCCGTTCCCCTTGGCCATGGTTCGCCGATCCCATGCGGAGCAACCTCGAGACGATCAGCTGGACTTTCTTCGCTTTCGCCATCGTATTCATGGGAGTGGCGGGCAATCACATCACGCTCTCGGTCGAGCACGCAGCACCGCTGGCCCTGTCCTGTGGGCGGTCATCATCGCTCTGGATGCGCGTGCCGTCGGCGTACCGGCCGTGGCGGACCGAGTGGGATGTGCAGCGCTACGCGGAACCGCTCTTGGTGGCGATGATCGGGATCGTGTTGCTTGGCGTGTTCAGCAACTGGTTTGGCAGTTTCCTCCTGCTCGTTGCCCTCTGCATCAGCACCAGCGCAACGATGAGGTTCCGTGAGGCGACGAGTCGCGTGGCCTCAGCGTCGTCGGGCGGCGAGGCTGCGGATGCGTTCGCGGACGAGCTGGAGTCGGCGCATGACAGGACGCGATCGGCGAATCCCGGGAACGAACCGTTCGACGCGAGATCCCGGCACCGCGGCTGACCCCCATCACGGAGATCTCGACAATGAACGCAACTCTACTTGGATCTCGCGCACTCGCTTACGGCCTCGCCGGCCTCGTGCCGCTCGCGTTCGCTATGGCGGTCGGGAGGGAACTCTCAAACGCCGCACCGAGAGTCGACGCTCCCATCGTACAACCGCAACAAGATCCCCCAGCCGTGGTTGACAGGCGACCGGCGCAGGCGACACCGCCCACGGCGGATCGGTCATACGCAGTGAACCCGCCCGACCCGCCGCTCCCGCCACGTCGCCGCACGATACTCGAGCCTGCCGGGAAGAAGCCAGCCGTCCCGACTCCCGGCACCGACGCGTTGGCGCGAGCGATCCAGGCGAACCAAGAGCCGTCGTATCCGGACCCGTTTCCGTCGAACCCGGTCAGTGCGCTTGCGAACGCGATTTCAACGAGCAGCGCCCGTCGTGAGCCGGATGGCATCGATCGGCACCTGCTCAATTGGCTCACGACGAGGTTCGACGGCACGGTCGGCGTGTACTACTGCCCGACCCGAGGCGGAGCACTCCTGCTGCAGGACACGGAAACCGACTGGTACAGCGACGGATACGCTACCGCCAAGGTGGTTCACGGTCGCTCAGTCGCAGACGCATCGCTCAACACGGCAAATGAGGTCCTTGAGAGACGACGGACGCTGAAGGGGACGCGCTATGACGCGTCCGACCCGTTGCTCGAACGAGGAGCGATCTTTCGCACTTCTGGCGGCGTTCTGATCGTGATCGGTAGCCGTGCCGCCATCGTCGACCGGAACGGCGTCGCGACGCGCGTCGGTGATGGTGTCGTTTTCAAGGCAGGATCGGATGAGGGTGAATGGTACCGGAGCGTGGTCGCAGTCAAAGTGACGGTCGAATCGTCGCTGTCGATCCGCGCGCCGGCACCCAAAGCACGATAGTCCGAAGCCGCCTGACGACAGCGCGGATACATCACGCCGAGGCTCCGCGAGACGGACGCTCGTCGCGACGTCGTTTGATCGAGCGATTCGACGCAGATCCGATCGAGGTCGAACCTCTTGCGCATGCACCATAAAGGACGTTATGGTGCGTCCGACCGCCGATAGGGGATCTCTCGGCGCGCGAAGAATCAAACGGCGTTTGGGGGCGATCGCATACGGCACAGGACGAGTGGACGGAGTACGACGGACGCCTGCCGGAGATCCGCGGGCTTGAACTTCCGCCCGCGATCGTTGCCGCAGGCGAACGGGCTTCACGACTCTTCCTCGAGTTTTTCGTCGCGACAATTCGGAACGGCAACACTCGACTCGCGTACGCCAGGGCCGTGCGGAGTTTTTTCGCTTGGAGCGAACTGCGCGGCGCGCGGACGCTGAACGCGATCCAGCCGATCGTTGTGGCCGCGTACATCGAACAGCTCGGCGGTCATGCCGCGAAGCCAACCGTGAAGCAACATCTTGCGGCGGTGCGCATGCTCTTTGACTGGCTCGTCGTTGGACAAGTGATTCCGACGAATCCCGCAGCGTCGGTGCGTGGGCCGACACACGTCGTCAAGCGCGGAACAACAGCGGTGCTCTCGATCGAAGAGACGCGAACGCTGCTCGATTCGATTGACGTGTCAACTATCGTCGGCCTGCGTGACCGGGCCCTGATAGCGATCATGGTCTATAGCTTCGCCCGCGTGAGCGCTGTCGTCGGCATGCTTGTCCACGACTACTTCGCCGAAGGGAAACGCTGGCAGCTCCGGCTGCACGAGAAGGGGGGCAAGCTGCATCATGTTCCCGCCCATCACAAGGTCGAGGAATATCTCGATGCGTATCTCTCTGGCGCTGGACACGGCGCGGAGCGGCGCGGTCCCCTCTTCCGCACAATCGATCGGTTCGGTCGCATGACGCTTCGAACGATGACGCGGAACGACGCGTTCCGCATGGTGAAGCGGCGGGCACGAGATGCGGGCATCTCTCTGGCGACGTGTTGTCACTCGTTCCGCGCGACCGGCATCACCGCATATCTCGGAAACGGCGGAACGATCGAAAAGGCACAGGCGATCGCTGCGCACGAATCGCCGCGGACCACCAAGCTCTACGACCGCACCAACGAATCCATCACGCTCGACGAGATCGAGCGGATCCTGATTTGAGACTTGATGGCGACGCATCCTCGACTGCGGATGTGAGTGCGCTCGTCGACGCTCGCTCGATACGCGAGCGCAACGACGCCGCAGTCTCGGGCGACGGCATCATCAGATCGACAGGCTTCCTGCGGAAGTCGAAGAACTCGCCAAAGAGTGGGGGGTGTCCCGCGCGAGCGCGGGCGTCGTTGGTGTGTCGCATCAGCGTCAGGAGCTGTCGTCGCACCGGCGCGAACGGCCGAAACCGAAGTGAGCGGAGCGTCTCAGCAGCGGCAGTGCCATCTACACGAGACGCGATCGTCTCTAGGTGCGCCCGAACTCCGGCGAGATACGCACGATCGATCGCGACGTGCGGATGGCCGCCGCGATAGGAGATCGTGTATCGCGCGTAGCGGATCGCGGTGTGCCGTACGTCGCGGATACTCGACTTCTCGAGTTCGAAGAACTCGTGCTCGCCGTGCGTCGCGAGCAGGACGAAGAACCGATCGTGCCGGATGTATTGCATGCTCGCGCGGCCGAGCTTACGACGCCGTGCCCGCGCCCACTTCGTGAGATCGATGCCGTAACGCTCGATGAGCTTTTCGTCGACGGCGGCCGGGTCCTTCCCGGCCGGCACGATGCCCGTGACGTAGAACCAGTAGCCCTTACTCACGTAGCTCACCGCGAGTTGCTGGACGAACGTGTCAACGTTCGGCGCGACGCATCGGTATGCCATCGTTTCCCCTCTTCATCATCGATCCGATTCCTCGCATCCACGGCCGACGGCCGCTGAGGGGAAGGAAGTCGGGTGTTTGTGTTGTGGCACACCCGACGAAGCCTGTTGAATACCGACCTTCTGCATGATGCGCAACAGGAGACATCGCGCGGACTCGTTCCGTTGCGTGTCGTCTCTATCGCGTTGCGTAACCTCTTTCGTCTACTCGCCGTCGTTCTTGCCTCCATCGTTTTCATGGTTCTGTGCCGCCCACTGGATTCCCCTGCTGGATTCCCCTGCTGGATTCCTAGATGGACGGTTCGTAATTCATGGCGGTAGCGCGAGCCGTAAACCTCCTCAAGGCAAACCTGCCGAAGGCGTGAGCCTTCGACGACATCGCGATTGCGTTCTCACTTCTCGTTCTCGTTCTACTTCTCGTCCTCGCACCGCCTTCGCAGGAACGTCCTTCCGGTCGCTCTCGCCAAGGCCGCATTGCACTCCTGCCAAGGATCACGCCGCGACGCGGGCCGTGCGCATGTGCGCACGGCCCGCAGCCTCGACTGTCCTCATCCAGACGGGCCGTCAACGGTCCCGTCAACCCTTTCGTCCTCTTCCCGACGCTTTCGCGTCGACGTTCGGCACCACCCGAACGTCACTTGGAAAGATCGGACCGCGACTGCCCTGCCGCGGACACCGACTCGCGTAAAGCGAGCTTCTACTCAGGTCACTCTCCCTCTCTGCGGAGTTTGGAACACCCATCACTTCGCGATGGGCACCGGATCACGACTCCGGTTTCCGCAGGGATTCCCGCGTTAGCTGTGGCCTTCAATCAATCGTTCACGTCGGTAGCCGAAGTTACTCGGCGAACCTGTCGTCGCATGTACGGATCTCCCGACCCGCCAAAGTCGCCGCATGCGAGAGCTTCGTTTGACACGAAGCTCAGGTCATGCGCTTTCGAGGGACAGAAACCAGAAGCTTCCCTCTAACCATCAACGACGGTCTTTTCCTGTGTGGCTACGTCTCCGATCGATCAGTACCGGCAAGCGATTTCTCGCCTTTCATGGTTGAGCTTTTCACCGTTCGGGCATTTTTCCCGAATCGCCGAGCACGAAGAAGTGCACGGACGTCGACATCGCTGTCGACGTGCTCCCCACGCCGGATGAGTTGAACGGGCCGACTCCTCTTTCTAGGAGCAACTGAGGCCTCGGACCCCTCCATGCGGGATTTGAACCCGCTTTGATCCACAACAACCTCGCGAACGTCTCGCGCTTCCTTGTGTGTTGCACACGAAGCGACGAACGCGCACGAGGCATTTCCGCGTCGCCCGGTGTCGCACGTGGGCAAAGCAGCATCGAATAGAACACGCGCATTGGGCGAGACGACATCCTGTCGAGATCGCATTTACTCGCGTGAGCCTTCGTCGAACTGGGCGAGCAACTCTCGTCGCACCCAGCTCTACGGGATCAGCGCATGTCAGGGAGTGACCCTGACCCGTTTCGGCTGGTTGGTGACCAGCGTTCTCCGGTGCGCTGCCCCGTCTGGATGAGGACCGGCACGCGTTGGCGCAGACGGTCTTCGAGTCTTCCGACTCAGGATCAAGCATCCCGCGATCAGCACCGCGGTGCAAGAGATACGCTGCCATGAAAGCCGCGGTGATCAGGGCCCGGCGTGCAACACGACCACTAGCGTCCGTGGTACGGGTTGGGTTCGTCGCCAGACACTTCGAACATGCGCTTCTGGAGAGCTGATCGGGTGTCGTTCAAATCTGCGAGTCGTTCATGCAGACGAGTCCCTCTGCCCTACACACTCGACTGGCGGATTTATCTCAGCCATGTTTGGCACAGAGGGCCTCGATCAACGGCGTGCATTCGCGTCACCGCTCATCGGCCAGTGTCGAGGGATCAATGCCGTAGAACGAGGCGAGTTCATCATCGGTCGAGAGCCAGCCCCAAAGGAACGGGACGCGGGTGGGATCGTCGAGGCCTGTTGGTGGCGGAGAGATCCAATTGATGGACTGCGCGACGAACGGCTCGTCGCTCCCAGCACGTCTGTAGTGGAGCGTGAACGCCATGCTGGCAACGATGTCGTCGCCCATACGATGCTGGACGCGAGCGGTGACGTCGAGCGAGTTGGCTGAGTGGGGATCGGGCCAAGAGAACGATGTCGAGATCGAGCTTTGTCGCTCGGAATGCCCCTCGCTGAACTCCTTCGGCACGCGCAGCACTTCGCGTCCACTGCGGGCGTCAATGAGGACAGCCTGCCCCTGGAAGAAGTCTGAGCCGCCTGCGTTGTGTTCCTCGACCTCCAAAATCACGTTCGCGCCGACGACGTGCGCCACGACGTTGTCGGGACCGGTGCGATAGGCGATTGGACCGGGCAGGTCGCACGGGACGCCGACCGTCCGCCAGCGTCCATCGTGTGCTCGATGGAACCAGAATCCATGTCCGGAGTACGACAGCAGTCCAATGCGCACGACGCAGTCGCGCTCGGGGGAGCCACTCACGACTGGTAGTAGGGCTGCGTGCACAAGACCCACATCGGCGTCGGGTATCGGTTCCTGCAGCGAGATCCCTCGGCGCTCCAGTGCTGCAACGACGTCGCGGAGCCTTCGATCGCCATCGCTGTCGCTGAGCCGCGTGGCGTTGATCTCATCGACTAGATCTTGCGGCGTGTCCGCGAGCACGATCTCGGTTGCAGGCGACGGGGGCGGCGCGTCGTCCGCTGCCCGCGTGCACCCCGCCAACTGGCGTAAGGGCGCGAATGATCCGCGACCGGCGAACATCGACTCCAACCGCACGATCGCTGGCTCGATCATCGCCTGCTGCCATGCAGGAAGTCGTGGTACTTCGCTCCAGGTGACATAGCCGTCGCTCAGGGAAAGACGATCTGTGAGCTCGGATACGAGATCGAGAGTCGTCGCCTCGTCCGGCCATCGTCCCGCGAGGACGAACAGTACCGTCGTCGGCAGACGCGGCACCCACCACGCCGAGGGGACCGTTTGCGTCATGCCGACGATGCCTGCGCCGAGGAGCAGCGTCGCTGCGATCGCCATGCGTGGACGTCGGCGCCGTCGAACAAGCTCGCGCCGTGAGCGCACCGGCCGACCACATTCGGAACAGCAATCTGATGTTTGAGCGGTGAGATCGTGGCCGCAGCGCAGGCACTCTGGGTGCTTCGGCTTGCGACCCCACAGCGCCCACGCCAGCCAGATGAGACTGGCCAGCGCCGCACCGATCGAAATCCAGGGCGAACTCAGGAAGTCGAGGCGAGCCACGCAAGCAGCATGCGTGGGTTCTGGTGCGCTGTCAACGAGCGACCGGCGGGGGCCGTACGGGCACCCACGTATCCGACTCGCGCCCATCGACGAACTGCCCCCGCTCGTCAGCCCCAGTTGCCCAACAGGATCGCAAGATCCCCGGCGTCGACGACCCCGTTGCCGTCGATATCGATGATCGGTTCTGTTGATCCCCACGCACCGAGTAAGAACGCGAGATCGGTGCCGGTGACGTGGCCATCGAGATCGGAGCCTCATAGTAGGCAGACGCACGCTTCACCGATCTGATCGGTGAGCTGTTTGGGAACATACAACACACGGAGAACGCGCATCAATTGCTCCGCCAATCCTTCGAAGAGGGTTCCTCTCGGGGAGAGCGCTGTCGTGCTAAACACGCGCGACGTCCACCGGCTGGCGGTTACCATGTTCACGGACTTCCAGAGCTGGCCTCGACAGGCGTGCTGGCAGCGCGGCTCGCTGAAAGGTTCAGCACCGCACTGAGGGGAGTGCGTCTACAAACGGTCTAAATGTCTGCCCGGCAACAAGCGATGAAAGCGGCGTTCCGAGGCTCCAAGCGTTTTTGCATTTCCTGCGGATACGAACTCCGTGTTCTCTACTCCGGCAGATGCTCCGAGTGTGGCACGAAATTCGATCCGTTGAACCCTCGCACCTTCGCAACGTCGCCCAGCCCGCTGTTTCGCCTACCGCGCAATATTCCACGTTTGCGCTCGTGGATCATCGCCAACCTCAGAACCATAAACTGCAGCACTTGCGGTGGCGAGCTCTGCGGACAAGTGCCGGGACGATGCCCCAAATGCAACTCGCATTACGATCCGCGGAATGCTAACAGCGTCTGCCGATTGCTCATTGGAGTGCCTCGCCTCTTCCTTCGCCTTCGAAACGGGGAATTCTGGCGCGGGATGGCGATCCCGTGCGTGTTGATAGTCTACGGTGCGTATTGTGTGCGAACTGAAACGGCATTCTTGCCCGGGCTGGGCAACGCTCCAGCGTCAATGTCAGAGCTAATGAACCTCAGCGGGCCGCCCGCGATCTGCATGGGTTGGGCTTGGGTGGGAGGCGGTTTCGCAATGCACTGCCATTTCTTCTGGGGACGAATCGAGCCAGTTTGGCGCTATTCGATGATCGGTGTCGTAATCGGCTGCGGCATGGTTGCAGCAGGCTGGAGCATCGCGCTCGCGATAGCGGTACACCAAACACTCGGATAGACACCGAATGTTCCGCTCTATTCAACGGTCGATCGCAATCGAATGTTGCTGCTGGCCTCTTGTTATGACCCGACAGGTGTTCCGCACTCAGGACACTTCCCGGGCCCCATGACGACGTGCCCGCATTGGGGACATCGCCCTTGCCACCGCAGGGTGATCGCCGTTGCCTTCCGGCCGGCCATCATCACACCCCAGATCGCGCAATACAGGAATGCACCATTCAACATGAGCCCCCACGCAACTGGCCTTAGCGGCAGAACGGAAATGTATTGTGGATTCCCTTGTAGGGGACCAAGCTGAAGTCCTCCGCCGACGTCGACGACCTCATTCACGTAGGCCCCACTCGCTTGCGTCGAGTCCTCCAGCCTATGGATCGTTGATATCGCGATGGCAGCCGGGAATGGCCACCCTCCAAGGTCAGTTATTATGAACACCCCGCCATGATCATCTGGCGGACTCGACTCGCTGGAGATCGAGTACTCCGGGATGATCAAGCTTGCCAAAGACGGGGAGAGTAAATTAAGCCAGGCGCGCGAACTCTGTTCCCTTCGAATCATGCCTCCTTTGTACCAAGCGTCTTCGACACGCTCGCACGCCGTCCCGGCCCATCGACCTCGATACTCTAAATGAAATTTATTAATCGCGGAGGCCGCCCCGAGCGCCCCTTGGGGCTCCGGGGCCGTACGGCCATCGGCATCCACATATCGAAAAAAGTCATACTGAAAATCCGAAGGGCCCATCCGTCGAAGCAGGGGCGCACCGATAGCGAAAACGTATGCTGCCGCCAAGGCCAAGCCGGCTTGCCCCGCGCGACGCGCGGATGAACGAAATCCGGAACGACTTAATTCCAAAGGGTGTTGTCCGGATTGACAAGATGAGGATTAGGGAACCCGTTGTTCTCCGCAAATTGTTTGATGCGCCGGAGATATTGTCCCAAGATAGACGGATGGTACGTTCCGGCCACATAGGTGACACTTCTGTTCGGGCACATGGGTGACAGGTGGGCGGCCGCCGCCGATTCTGCTCGGCATGCCTGTGCCACCCCATAATCTTCCGCGCATTCAGCCATGGAGTTGAGTGGATGAAATCGGGATCCTCCGCGATATGAGGTAGCCGAGCGCTTCAAGCGATCGGCGGATGGCGCGGCGGGCGACGATTGCCCGATCGGTCGCGTCAAGCGAGTTCAGAATACCGTCGGCCTCGGCGGGGCACACTGAAATCCTGCCACTTTCCGCACCACTGCGGCGGCTGGCGATCTTGATCGCCTCGTCGCGCGAAGCGGCGGCGATCGCAGCGGCCAGCACGCTGCGTTCGGCGGCCGAAGGCCGCCGTTCTGGTTTCTCTTCTGGTTTCCGTTCTGGTTCCTGATCTGGTTCCTGTTCCGGCTCCCGCTCCCGCCATCGCTCCTCCGGCGTCTGGCCACGCACGCCCCAAGGTCTTGACAGCGCGTTGGACTCAAGCCTCGCTTCCTCAAGGTCATCGCACGTTGGAGCGGATGGCCGTCCTCTCATGGACGCGATCGCGCGCAATCTCGCCTTGAGCGATCCGATGCCCGCTTCAATCGATCCGTTGTACCGCGGGGTACCAAGCGGTGAGCGAAGGTGGGCAATACCGCGGGCCACGAGCAAGTCGCGCACTGCTCCTTCGGCGACGTTACTCCCGTTGTCGGTCTTGAGGACCAAGGGAGCGCCGTGCGCGGTAAAGAGTGAATCGAGGGTCTCCGCCGCTCCGCGTGCCGTCGCATGTTCTGCGGGAATCGCCGCGAGTTGCATGCACCCGGCGAGGTCCCGCACCAAGAGCGTCCAGCGGCACGGGACGCCTGCTGCCTCGACCGGCGATTCGGTCTCCGTCCAGTCCATCGCCCAGACTGTTCCCGGCTTCGTCCATTTAAGTCGCTCGACATGGCACGCATGCCGCTGTCGCCATGCGCGCACGAGTGCCGCAAGGCGTGCGCGCGGAATCTCGACCTGACGCACGAGCGTGGCGACCGCCAAGCGGCCACCGGATTCTTGGAGCAGCTCGTCGACATGCTCGATAGCTTCGGGCGACACCGGGCGTGGTGGTCGCCCTCGCGGGGGTAGAGGCGGCGGCGAAGATGCTTGCCGCGCTCGACGCAGCCACCCGCGCAGCGTCGACGTCGCCATCATGAGCATCGCCGCGACCCGCGGAAGCCTGCGTCCCGCACGCCGCGCGAGTCGCACGAAAGCTGCAACACGGCGGCAGGCCCGGCGGTAGACGCGAGACGGCGCTACCGACTTCGCCTGACACGGCGTTTTTTTTTCTTTGCTCGTTCCTTCGTCAGTTCCCTTTCTCGTTTCTTCGTCCGCTCCGCTGTGTGGCGTTGAGACGCCGTAGACGACGCGGCGCTCTTGATGCGCCCCGGCATCGCG
>JBBQCR010000050.1:0-13211 GCA_038318935.1 Phycisphaerales bacterium | reverse complement strand
GTCACGGAAGCGGGAAGTCGTCGATGATCCGAACCGGTGGCGCGAGAACCAACCGTTGCCGGACGATGCGGAGCCCTTGGAGTATCGAGGGAACCGAAGGAATCCGCAACCGGCCACGCTTCGCGATCCGGGGCGCTTCCGCCGCTCAAATCGTCGCTCCGCTGGCACTTATGAAATGCCCTTCGGATTCGAAACTGTTGCTACGAAGCTCGACGGCTGACCTCAGATACGGCATCCTGTGCCTCGCGTTGCGCACCTGCGGTTCTCGAGGAGATAGCTGATGAAGCGTTCACTACCGTTCTGGATGTTGGGGTTGCTTTGCGTTATTGCCGTTGCCCTGACGCGATCCGCATCGGCCCAAGGGACTTCCGACGCCTTTCCCGATCCGATGGTGAGCGACGACATGATGGGCATTTTGGACCGCGTCGGGCTCGAAGGGAACGCGCGGGTCAACGCCCTCAAGACCTTTGAGGAGTACGTCAGCCGTTCCCTCGACCTTCGGAAGGGAGACATTGACGAGTATCTGAAGAACCGGCCGGCACCGGCAACAAGCCCGACCCGTGACGACATCAAGGCCCGCATCGACGCTCGTTCGCGACTCCTGAAGCGGATCGCGGCGATCGAGAATCAGCTCTTCGACGAGTTGGGAGCACAAGTCCCCGAGTCGGCCCGCGTGGCCCTCGATCGCGAGCGCAATCGTGCGGAACGGCGTCGCGACTGGATCGCGGCCAACTCCTTCCTGAGCCGGGGTTCGCGCATCGAACTGTCCGATGCCCTGCGTGCATCGCTCGATGGCGCCACGCTGGCGCCGGAAGTGCAGGGACGCGTCGATGGCTTGTTGATCGCCTTTGAGCAGCAGCAGACGGCCCTCTCAAGAAAGCTGCTGGAGCTGGCGATCAACGAACCGGTTGCGATGTTCGACGCCCGCGCCGCCGCAGGCGTCACCCAGCCATCGACCGGCGGCGATGCCCCTGCCGCGCCAGACGCTTGGCAGAACTACTTCAAGGCGATGGAACAGGCCCGAGCCACCGCGCGAGCGCCCCAATCCGAGATCCGGACAAAGCTGCGTACCTTGGTTCGCGAGACCGCAAGGCAGGTCGCTGATGCGTTGCCTCCGCAGACCGCGGATAAATTCCGGCGAGGCTTTGTCGCCAGCGCCTATCCGAATGTCGCCTCTCCGCGCGATCCCGTTCCGTCGCTTGTCACGGATGCTCGCAAGCTCGCCGAGAAGAACGAGATCACCAAGGACGAACTCTCGACCGTCGAGAATCTGGCTCAGACCCACGCGATGCGGCGTACTGAGATCAACGAGCGGCTCATGGACACGCTCGACAAGCTGGCGGCGAAGCAGTCAGCGATGAGCTTCCGCTTTTCCTCCGGGGAGGACGAGGCAGATCAGGACGGGGCGAAACTGCAGTCGCTCTTTGACAGCCGTGCCGCACTCGACGCCGCGACGGTTACGGCGATCACTGGCTCGGCGACGGCACTCGCGGCGGCGGCGCCGAAGGAGATCGAAGAACGTGGCGGCACTGCGATCGTCAACGGAATGACGATCGATCTCGGTGGGATGGAATTCGGTGGCGAAGGCAACGCAGTGATGATCGTCGCGGACGCCGGCGGCGGGGACTTCGACGGCGGGTCGATGGTCTTCACGGCCGGCATCTCCCTTCCCAGAAACCAGACCGGCACGCCACCCCCGATCAAGCGCGACCAACTGGACGGGTGGCGTGATCGCTTCGGGTTGAGCGCCGATGCCTACAGCATCGCGACGATCCTGCTGGACGACTACACCAGCAAGTTCACGGAGATTGAGGCCGGTGAACTCGCCGAGCTCGGATCGCTGCCTTCGTCGATGGGGTTCATGAGAACGGACATCAACGGCGCCGAGCCGAAGCCCGCGACCAAGCAGACGATCGCGCGCCAGTTCGAGCTGCGCCGCTCGGTGATCGACCGGGTGGCGGAACTTGATCGCGAGTTCTTCGATGGACTCGCCGCAGCGGTCGGCAGTGCGATCTCGGCGAAGGACCTCACGCGCATCAGGCACGAGCGTGAGCGAGCGTCGCTTATTGGTGCCGGAGAGTCCGGGATGCTCATGATGGGGCCTGGAGGGTTCGGTGCTTCGAACGTACCGACGCTCGACTTTGCGGAGATCGTTCGTGAGTCCAAGCTGCCTGCTGCATCGGCGAAGTCGCTCGATGGCATCGTCGACGATTGGGACGCGACGTCGCTCTCGGCGTTTCGTCAGCGGTTTGAGAGCCACTTTGCCGCCGAGCGGCTGCGAGCGGAGTTCGACGTCGACATGGCCGCGAAGGCTCGCGCCGATGGTCATCCCGGCGAGATCCGCGTCGAGAGCAGCGATGCCGGATTCGAGAAGATCGAGGCGGCCAACCGCAAGGCGAGCGAAGGGGATGCCCTAACTCGCACGGTGAACGAGAACACCATCACGGTTGCTCTCGGTGCTCTTCCGGACGACGAAAGTCGTCTCGTCCTCCGTGATGCGTGGAACCGCAAGGCCTGGCCCGAGGTCTACCGCGATTCACGTGACGTCGAACCGAAGATCACGATGGCGCTCGGGTTTGCGGACATCACTGCCGAGCAGAAGGCTGCGGTCAACAGGATCGCCGCGGAACATCGTGCCGAGTATCGCCGCATCATCGACGAGATGATCGCAACCAACGAGAAGTTCGCCCCCAAGCCGGATGCCGAGCGAGACGATCGACCGGGCAATGAAATCCGCAATCTGCAGGCCAAGCAGGACGCGCAGAAGCGTCTCAAGTTCGAGCGGAACGAGCTCAACGAGAAGACGCTTCGGCGTCTGAAGGATGCGCTCGCTCCGGAACAGGCGGCGAAGCTCGGAGATCTCGCAAAGCCAGCGACGATCCGCATGGGCGGGCCGGCTGGTGCGACAAGTGAGACGCGGATCGAGCGAAATCAGCCCGCGAAGTAAAGCGACCGTGGCCAGCCCGCGGTCGGTGAGCGGATCGCTCAAATCGCAAGGCGCGCCGGTGGTCTCTTCTGCGACATCCACCGCGGACTTCGCACAAGCGTCGGCATCCGTTTTCCATTGTGCCCTCTGCGTACGGGACACAACACGTCGGACAGGCTGCCCGCCCGCCTTGTCGCGTTCCTCGGCGTCCTCCTCATTGCGGCGACTGCGGCCGCGGCCGGTCGCGATCGCCGACCACACCAAGTAAGACGGGCGGACATCTCGCTCGGCAGAACGCTGCGGTGTCGCGTCAGCCCCGCGCCCACTCGATCGGCACGGGACCATGGGTCGCGATGATGCGGCTGTGGATGCCGCCGCGGCCCTTCCACTCGGTGATGAGTTGCATCCACGCCGGACTCATGGTCTCGGCGAGATCATCACGCATGCGGTTGGTCACCGCCTCGTAGAAGATCCCCTCGTTGCGAAACGATTGGTGATAGAGCTTCAGGCTCTTCAGCTCGACGCACACGGCACTGGGGACGTATCGCAGCGTGACACGTCCGAAATCGGGATGGCCGGTCTTTGGACAGACGCTCGTGAACTCTTCGTTCACATGTTCGATGACGAACGGCGTGTCGGTAGGAGCGTCGAAGAACTCAAGCAATGCAACGTCAGGCATGGTGCGTGAATGGTAGAGAATGCGATCAGGGCGAGTATCTGGTCATGATCGCCACGACCTTCGGCTGGTCACCGTGCAGCTTCAGCGAACGCTGAAACGCCGAACGAGCTTCCATGCGCGCGGCATCGTCGGTCCGGCCGCTCTGCAGCCAACGGTTCAGAGCATTGGTTGCGATGCCGTTGAGCGACGGCCAGTGTTCGGGGTCGAGTTCGACCCCCGCCTTGTAGGCGGCTGCGGATTTTTCGTAGTCGCCGACACGGAAGTACGCCCAGCCCAGCCGCTCGTAGGCATTGGCGGAAGGCTTGAGGCGCACCAGTTCGTTCGCTGCGTTGATCGCCTCGATGTAGCGTTTCTCGATGGCGTAGAGATTCACAAGACTCGTCAGAACGTCGTCGCGAGGTTCAACGAGTTCGAGGGCGGTCTCGTACGCCTTGATTGCGTCTTCGTTGCGACCGACACGTTCAAGCGCGACCGCAAGTCGAACGCGGGCTTCACCGTCGGCGGGGGCGAGCTCCACTGATTTCTGGGCGAACGTCAATGCCTCTTCCGCCTGATTGAGCTTCAGATATGCCTCGGTCATACCAGTATTGACCGCGAGTGAATCGGGTCGGACAACCAGTGCGCGGTGATACGCCCGAATCGCATCGTTCCAACGCTTCAATCCCGACAGTACACGGGCATGTCCGAACTGGGCATCGAAGTTGTCGCTCTCCAAGGCCGCCGCGCGAGCATACGCCGGCTCTGCCTTGTCGAGGTCGCCCATCTTCTCGTACGTCCTTCCGATCCCCAGGTGAGCATCGACGAGCGTCGGATTGTCGCTCAGCAATTCGTTGAACATCACCAGCGCTGTCTGGTACTCGCCGGTGTCGGTCTTGGTGTTCGCTTCAATCAGCACGATCTCCTGCGCCGGTGTCGGATCGACAGCTATCTGCGGCGGCTTCGCCACCGATGCCGACGGCCCCGTTGCGGGAGCCGGCTTCGACCCGCCGCGCGGCGATGCGCATCCGGCAAGCACCACGATCGCGATCATCGAGACGGCCACCGAGGATCGGAACAGCGGGTTCGTGAGAAGAAGATTCGCCCGCATCGTCAGTCGTCCTTGCCTTTCGAAGTTCGCCCGATCGCCGTCCGACGCTTCTCGGCGGCGGCCTGCGGCGGCGTGAGTGATCTATCGGCAGCTTTGGCCGGACCCGCGAGAATACCCCTCAATCGCTCCGCGTTCACCGCGTCCCACGGACGTCCCTGCGGGTTGTCTTCCTTGGCGGTCTCCAGAATCTTTGGGACCAACTTCAAGTCCGCGTCGTGAAGGACCGCTCGGAAGCAGGCCTCGCCGCAGGTCCCGAGGCCGATGTGCTCGTGGCGGTCCAATCGCGATCCTGGCGCGGCCTTCGAATCGTTGATGTGAAGGACGAACAGCCGCCGTTTATCGCAGACCGAGTCAAATTCAGCGAGCGTCGCCGCCGCCGCAGCATCCGTCGACATGTCGTAGCCCGCACTCGTGATGTGGCACGTGTCGAGGCAGAAGCCAACTCGCTCGGGTTCCTTGACCATCGCCCGAATGCGGGCGAGATGCCCGAAGTCATACCCGAGATTCGTGCCACTCCCGGTGGTCGTCTCAAGACAGGTGAGGACCCGAAAACCTTTCAGTTCACGATGCAACGTATCGAGCGAATCGGCGATGCGGCGAAGTCCGGCAAGCTCGTCGGCGTTTGGTTCGGCGCGAAGGATGTTCGGCGTACCGGGCTTTCGCGGCGCACCGAGATGGGCACCGGGATGGGACACGCAATAGGCGACCCCGAGCGCTTCGCAACGTTCGAGTTCGTCTCGCTGCAGCCCGATCGAATTGCCTCGCAGGGTCGCATCGGGAGATGCGAGATTGACAAGGTACGAATTGTGGCTCGTCACTCGCTGCGGCAGATCGTTCCAACCAGCGGCACGCACCGCGGCTTTCCACGTCGCGACCGCTTCCGCGGATAGTGGCGGAGCTTTCCATTGCCGCTGGTTGCGTGTGAAGATCTGAACGCAGTCGAGGCCGAGCGCGATCGCTTCTTCAATTGCCAGGTGGACTCCGCCAGCCACCGAACAGTGCGATCCGATCATGCCGCGAATGGGGAGACGATCGGGAACGACGTTCGCTTTCGGTGACTCCGCGATCGACTTCTGGGTGTATGTCTTGGCCATGCGTCGGGTCCTCAGACCATGCGGGCGCCAGCGGCCTTGGCCACGGCGACAATTCGCTCCGCGGTGCGAACGGCAGCGAAACCGGCGTTGGCGTCCACGAAGGGTCGACGACCGGTACGCACCGCATCGAGGAAGTCCTCGGCCTGCAGCTTGAGCGGCTCGCCTGCCCCGACGTCGAGCGGATCGATCGACACCAGTTCCAGGTAGTTCACGCTCGACAGGTCCTTGCCCGCCTTGAGCGATTCTCGCACCTCGCGAAGTTTCTCCTCGTTGGCTGCCTTGCGGACGACCGTGCCCTTTCGTTCGACGAAATCGGCGGAAACGTAACAATCACTGCTGATGATGCGAATCTTCCGTTCGGTCTTGAGCGCCAAGCGGCTGGCGGTCACGTTGGCGACGCAGCGAACCCCGTCGGTCCCCGGCGGAAAGACCAATCGCGCGTTGCAGACGTCTTCGGCCTCTCCGAGCACCGACACGGCATTGGCGTAGATCTCCTGCGGCTCGGCGCCGATGAGCATCAGGAGGACATCGAGGTCGTGGATCATCATGTCGAGGACGACGCCGACGTCGACCGACCGAAAGGTCATCGGTGAGACGCGATCCACCTCGATGAAGAGCGGATCCAGCTTGGGCAAATCCCGGATCGCCACCATTACCGGGTCGTAACGGACGACGTGACCGACCTGAAGCACAGCGCCCGATTGCTCGGCGGCGTCCGCGATCGCCAGAGCGTCGCGGGCATCGGGAGCGAGCGGCTTCTCGATCATGCAGGCGACGCCTGCTCGCAGCAGCTTTTCCGCGGCATCGCGGTGGTGGACGGTCGGGGTGGCGATGGTGACCGCGTCAACGCCGTGTGCGATGAGTTCCTCGACGGTCCCGAAGCCGGTACCGCCGTACTGATCGGTGATGGACTTGCAGCGTTCGGGATCGCGATCGACGACACCGACGAGATCGGCACCCTCAAGTTGGGTGTAGAGACGAGCGTGATGTCGTCCCATGCGACCCACCCCGATCACGCCGCAGCGCAGCGTGCCGGTTGCGGTCTTGTGATTCGTGAGAGTCATGAAACGAACAGGATACGGAAAGCCTCAGCTTCTCGCCCGCGCGCCGCACTCGGGGCACGGATGCGCCGGAGGTGTGCCACGGCGGTCGTAACCGCAAGAGCAGAACGAGAGATTTGTGCTGCCCACCGCCGCCCCGCTGCGATACCGATCGTTGCGGCGATCGCGATCAATCCGCGTCGCGCCAGCCTCGTAGGCGTGCCACGCGATGGCGATGAGGCGGCAGAGCATCCACGCCGCGATCCCCAATCCAAAGACGTCGGCGTGATCGAGTCGTCTGCGGAAAAAGAAAGTGAGGAGATAGCTCGTCGACATGATGAAGAGGGCGATCATCGGCGGGGCGGCCGACGCGAAAAACGTGCGGTCACCGGGATCGTGTCCCTCCCACGACGAGATCTCGCCGACGCGCGTGCCCATGCCCGCGAGATACGCGATCGCACCGACGATCGTGAGGAAGTCACACCCGGCCCTGGCCGCAATGCCGATGCCGACGCCAAGCAGCGGATAGCCGGCCAGACCAAGCGCCGCCAGGGCGGAGCCCGCGATGGCCGCGACGACCGGCCACCGCGACGGACCAGCCTCGCGCGGCAGCACCGCTGGCGACGCAAGTGCAATCGCCGCCCCGCACATGCACGCCCACGTCCAGGCCGCGCCCCATGAATCAAGAAATCCCGACCACCAGTGCGCCGCGGACGTCATGATCGCCATGACGTGCAACACCATCGCCACCGCAATGTGGGCACCAACAAGGAGCGCCCTCGCCGGACGATGTTCCATCAGTTCTTCGCGTGGTGCCCGGCGCAACGATCGGCGCGCCGTGACGAGCCGTCGATCGATCGCCACATGCTTCGCTGACGCCCTTCGCGGTTCGGATGTCTCCGAGGACGTGTCCTCCGGCATCTCACGCTGTGGTCGGCCGCACTCAGAACATCGCGCCCACTCGTCGAGTCCGCGGAGGTCGTAACCGCACCCCTTGCAGAGACGTGACTCGCGGGTGCTCTCGGCGCGGACTGATTCCGTTTCGTCGACATGGACGTGCAGACATTTCACGCACGTCGACTCGCCGCCGCGCGGAACGAAGTCCGCGCC
Source organism: Phycisphaerales bacterium (assembly GCA_038318935.1). GTDB lineage: Bacteria > Planctomycetota > Phycisphaerae > Phycisphaerales > SM1A02 > JAEUIT01. The sequence continues at coordinate 5,275 of JBBQCR010000050.1, read as the reverse complement.
ACAGGATGCGCAGCGAAACGTCTCCGCTGCCAGCGGAATCGATTCCTCGTCGTTCTCTCGCTCTTGAGGCATGACCGCCCCTTTCACGATACCTTCAGACTGTCACGCCAGCGGCGTGCGCGACTGCCGATCGAAACATTCGAAGTCCCGGCGTGTCGCCCTGTCGCTGCGATGGATCAAGTCGCGTCCACGTCGGATGCTGCGTCCATCGCGTGTATCGCTCCGGATGCGGCATCAGTCCAAAGACAAGTCCGCTCGCGTCGCAGATGCCCGCAATGCTCTTCATCGAGCCGTTGAAATTCTCACTGGCGGCGTATCGAATCGCGATCTGTCCGTTGGCTTCAAGAGCGGCGATCGTGTCGTCGTCGGCAACGAATCGCCCTTCACCATGAGCGCACGGTAAGAGGTCGGTGCCCGGTGCGAATGTCAGTCCGCGGGTCCACACGCATCGGGTATTGCTTGGGATCTCCACCCGCACCCACGCATCATTGAAGCGGGCGGCGCTGTTCTGGGTGAGTCCGACACTCGGCGCCGCGGGTTCGTCGGGCCACGCTGCACCGGCGCTCGGACCCGGAAGAAGTCCTGCCTGAACGGCGATCTGGAAGCCGTTGCACGGCGTCATCATCGGCACGCCGCGCTCGATCGCGGCGGCAAGCGCCGGATAGAGCGACTGTCGAATCAGTTGGGCCAACACGCGCCCTGCAGCAATGTCGTCGCCATAGGAGAAGCCGCCCGGAAGACCGATGAGCCGAAAGCGATCGACGATCGACGGCTCGCGAAGAAGTCGCTGCACGTGAAACGTTTCGACTCGTGCGCCTGCGAGTTCGAACCCGCGACACAATTCAAGGTCACAGTTGATGCCCGGCGCGGTGATGACCAGCGCGGGAGGTGCGGAGCCGTTGTTCATCGCGTGTTTTCCGTTGATCACCAGTTCGCCCCCGCCCAACGCTCGCGCAGACGCTCGAGCGGAATCTCGACCGTGTCGTTGGCCGCGCCCTTGAGCACGAGCACCGGCCTCTCGACAAATCGCCCGATGACCGCGTGCGGAAGCGTGCCGAGGATCTTGGTCAGCGAAGGCAGATCCGACGGCGCGATCTCCAGGAGATACCGCGAAGGATCTTCGGCGAAGCACTTCGCGAGAAGCCCCACATCCGCGCCCGGCGCGGTCGCAGGTTCGATCTCAAGGCCGATGCCGCCGGAAAAAGCCATCTCCGCGGCGGCGAGCAGAAGTCCACCTTCGCTGCAGTCGTGGGCACTTCGGACGATTCCGGCGCGGATCGCCGCGTGAATCGCGTGCGCGGTCTTGGGTCCGATCGCAAGGTCGGTCACCGGTAACGTGCCGCCGCTGGCACCGGTGATGAGTTCGACATGCGAGCCGCCCATGCGCCCCGGTGTCGCTCCGACGATCACCAGCACGCTGCCCGCCCGCTTCGCGTCCATCGTCACGCACTGCGAAACGTCCGGCACGATACCGAAGCCCGAGATGAGCAGCGTCGGCGGAATCTGAATCGTCGTGCCGCCTTCGGTGACGAACTGGTTGTTGAGCGAATCCTTGCCGCTGATGAAGGGCGTTCGATAGGCCTTCGCGCCGTCGTAGCAACCTTCGGCAGCCCGCACGAGGGATCCGAGATTGCGCGGGTCCTTGCACGACGGCCAGCAGAAGTTGTCGAGGATCGCGATGCGCGAGGGATCGGTCCCGACGCAGACGAGATTGCGCACGCACTCGTCGATCGCCGCGAGCACCATGAGATACGGATCGGAGGAAAGTCCCGTCGCGAGCCCGTTGGCGATCGATAGTCCTCTGCTGCTGGTCGGCACGGGTTGCAGGACCGCTGCGTCGCCGGGACCGGAGGCGGGTCCGACCAGCGGCTTGATCACGGACATGCCCTGCACTTCGTGGTCGTACTGGCGGATGATCCACGCCTTGCTCGCGATGTTGGGGTGTTCCAGCAGCGCTTCGAGGGCCTTCGCGAGATCACCGCTCCGTTCCGAGAGTCCGAAGCGGCCCCCTACGGCGAGCGCTGGCTTTCGCGCCTGGTGCTTCTGGCTGGCGTTCCACGTCGGATCCCACACTGCTTCGCGGGTCGGCGTTGGAATACCTTCGTGCAGGAAGTGCGTATCCATGCGACCGATCTCGGTGCCATGCCAACGAAGAACGAGTTCCTTCGTTGGCGTTCCGAAGACGCCGAGATCACACCACTCGACCGCATGCTCTTCGCACAATCGCTTGAGGCGATCGAGCTTGCTCGGTGGCACGGCGAGCACCATGCGCTCCTGAGCCTCGCTGATCCACACTTCGACGGGCGAGAGTCCGTCGTACTTCAGCGGAGCGCGCTCGAGGTGGACCTCGGCGCCGATCGACTTGCCCATCTCGCCAACAGCGCTTGAGAAGCCGCCGGCACCGCAATCGGTGAGTCCGCGGAAGAGCGGCCCGTCGTGCTGGTCGCGCGCCGCAAGAATGCAATCGAGAGCCTTCTTCTCGGTGATCGCGTTCCCGATCTGCACCGCGTGACTGAACTCGTCGGCGTGCGTATCGGTAAGTTCGGCGCTGGAGAACGTGGCTCCGTGAATCCCATCGCGACCGGTGCGTCCGCCCAAGGCGATGATGCGATCACCCGGCTGCACGTCTCCCTTGATCGCCGTTCGCGGCAGAAGGCCCACGCAGCCGCAGTAGACGAGCGGATTGCCGATGTAGTTGTTGTCGAACCACACGCCGCCGTTCACCGTGGGAATGCCCATCCGATTGCCGTAGTCGCGCACGCCCGCGACCACTTGGGTCAGCACACGCCGCGGATGAAGGCATCCTGCGGGCAGCTCCTCGACATCGGGATAGGCGACGCAGAAGACGTCGGTCGCCGCGATGGGCTTCGCAGCGAGGCCCGTTCCCATGATGTCGCGGATGCAGCCACCGATGCCGGTCGCAGCGCCGCCGTAGGGTTCGATGGCGCTCGGATGATTGTGCGTTTCGCACTTGAACGCCACCGCCCACTCGTCGTCGAAGGCGATCACGCCGGCGTTGTCGACGAAGATGCTGAGGCACCAGTCGATGCCGTCGGCGATGAGCTCGTGCGTCGCAGCGGCGACTGTTGCCTTGAGCAGATTGCGGATGAGGATGGTGCCGTCGGCCTGCACTTCGTGGTGCGGGCGCGAGGCTGCGGTCTTCGCGAGCGACCACGCCACGCTGGAGGGACCGGTCGACAACTCGTGGTAACGAATGGTCGACTTGAGTGTCTTGTGGACGCAATGTTCGGACCACGTCTGGGCCAGCGTCTCCAACTCGATCTCGCGCGGCTCGCGGCCCAGACGCCCGTACTCGGCCTGAATGCCCTTCATCTCGTCGAGCGAAAGGAAGAGATGGGCGTCCCTGCTCATCTTCTCGAGCTCGGCGTCCTTGAGTCCGCGGATCGGCACCTCGCGGATCGCCAGCGTGTACGGATGCCCGTGCGGGAAGGACGTCGGCAGGTACGGAGCGTCGTGGATCGCCTGAATGACCGTGTTGGCGAGCAGGCGTTCGGCAATCGCTCGAGCGATCTTGGCATCGGCACCGTGCAGGTCGTAACGATCTCCGGTGCGGACCTCGACGCGTTTGCCGAGCATGGCTTCGATGGCCAGTTGCACGCTTTCCGCGGCCGGATCGGTGACCCCCGCGAGCGGGTGCACTTCGATCACCGCAACGCCAGGAGCGATGCGGGACTTGGCGGCGGCTTCGGTGGCGTGGATCTCCGCGGCCTGCGTGACGCAGTCGGCCAGCAATTCCTCGGCGATTCGACCGATCTCGTCAGCGCTGAGGTTGCCCTCGAGGAGATACACCGCAGCGTGATCGACACGCTTGGGGCGGCGCTCGAGACCGAGCGACTCGATCTGCCGAAGGACAGCGGCACCGCGCGGGTCCGCTTGTCCCCTTCGGGGGCGGATCTCGATCCGGTGAACCTTGACGACGGAATCGGTGGACGGCGCGGGGATAGTGGCTGGCATCGGCGGGGAACTCAAGCCCCGAGTCTAGCAGCCCCGTCCCCCGCAATCCCGCCGACGAAGCCATGCATTTTGTTGATCGGCAGTCCGATCAGAATCCCACTTGGAGCTGCATTCGGGCCACGAACTCGTCCGTGGCATTGGTCACGCGCCAGCCCAATTCTGGGGCGTACCACGAAGGTGCGAACGCCTCGAACGCGTAACCGAAGTCGGCGGTGAACTTGACGTCCTGGCCATCGATGTACCAGTTGACGCCGACGGTGGCGAGATTCAGTTGGCTCTCGAATCCATAGAGTCCACCGATGCCTCCAGGCACGGGGATGCGGTTGGGGTTGCTGACGTCGAACTGTCCGAGTTCGTAGCGAGCATAGAGCTCGACCTTCGGAGCGACGTAGAACGCACCCTGAAGAACCCAGCCCCACTTGTTGCTTGCCCCCAGGTCGCTGTAAGGCGGCACGTTGAAGTTGTTTTGTCCCGCGTAGAAGAACGCTGACTCACTGTCGGCATAGCTCCACGAGAACGACGAGAACAGGCTCGCGCCGCCGAAGTTCATGCTGGCATCAACGGTGAACATCAGCCACTCGTTGTCGCCGTTGTTGGCGTTGGGCTGAACGGGCTGATTTCCTCGATCGGGTCGGGTCGATTGCCAGTGCATACCGAAGCCGATGAGCAAGCCAAAGTCCGAACCCGGTGGACTCGTGAAGGCGTTGAAGTCACTCCAATCGCCAAACGGCTTGAATTCGACGCGCCCAGTCAGCGACCAGTCGACCGGCGTCATGGTCCACGGGCGACTCTGGGGAAGTGTGCCGCCGCCGACCTTGAGTTGGCCACCGACCTGATCGTTGCCGCCGTCGGAATAGGCGGCCGAGGCCCGCCAGAGGTCGTTGACGTAGCTGAGTTCGAGTCCCTGCGAGTAGCCGACTGACAACGCGGAATTGACGACCGAGCGATCGACCGCAAGCTGGTTTTGGCGATCGATGAGTTCTTCACGAGAGAAGGGCAGCTTGAACTGGCCCGCGCGGAAGAACCAGTTGGGATCCAGTTCGAACCGGGCCCACACGTCTTGGGCGGCGAACAGGCCGCCGCCCGACTCGGTCGGCTTGACGTTGTCGGTCGACAGGCCGTAGGCGTCGTCGTTACTGAAGGTGCCCTTCAGCTTGTAGGTCAGTCCGGGCCCGAAGATGTGGCCTTGGAACCAGAGTTCGGTTCCGGGCATGTCGAACCCGCTGCGGGTGAGCTTTCCGTCGCCCCAGTACAACTGTGCCGCAGTGGTGCCGGTCGCTGGCGGCACCTCTCGTACCTG